>JBBSFA010000246.1:0-5673 GCA_038239185.1 Elainellales cyanobacterium
GGGCTGACGTGGGGCGCGGCAATTTTCCGGTGGGGTGGGAAAAGCGGGCTAACTGCGATCGGGTGAATTCTGGGCTGTAGTAGAGATGACTCCAGACGCGATCGCTAGTAAGGATTTTTGGTAAATGAGCTTCGGTGAATCAGCTTTAGGCGATGTCTCTGGAGTTGCGGAGGCGAATCAACTGGCGGCGCATTTGAGGAGAGGCTTGGACATCAGGCACTTCTTCGGTCTTGATTTCAGAAAGACTTGGCTCTAGAAATTCGTCTGCGCCGTAGGAGAACGCATCTAGCAGCAGTTCTAGCAACTGCTCGCGATCGCAGATCACTCGCTTTTCCTCGATCAGACGGAATTTTAGATTAATCTCGCAGTCATACACAGCGAACTCGGAAGAAACAGTTTGGCGATCGAGTTTGGAATTCATGAGTGGTAACAGCAATCAAAGGTGGACGAAAGCTAACTTGAACCTGTGCTTCATAGGTTGATATTCAATCGCCGGGTTCATATCGTTTTCAGATATATTCCCCAATTGCTTCTGGCAGTCGTTTCTAGAAACCTACACCGCTGAAGATTATTGGTAAGTAGCTACTGAATGTACCGAAGGCTTATTTACTTTTCAGATTGTCTTATTGTTAAAACTAACATTCCCGGAAAACGAACTCTATCCGCTAATTTGCTGAATCGAAATAGAGAGAGTTAAAGTCCTTCAGTTCCTTATAAGTAGCATTATTCTACGAATAGCAAAAGGCGTTTTTTTAAAGTCTATGTGAGGCGCTGAATCAAACTTTACAAGCGCTTTAAATTTAAATTTAGCTTGATTACTAGTTCATTATTAAACGGCAATTTCACTAATTTTACGCGCTGCTTAAGCCTCGCTAGTAGCCAGGTTTAGCTTGGTTGTATTGAATGATTCATTGAAAAAACTGACTTTTTGAGAGGCAGTCGATCCTACTGAAACACTAGTGATACTTGCCATCATTCAGTCAATGTTGTCGTTAAAGCCTGGATCGGCGGGCATTCAACTTATTTTTAGAGCAGTAAGTTTTTAGGATGCTGAATTGTTTTGATACTAATAAGTTCCAGAGAAAAGTGTAGACCGAATCTGTTGATTCTCTGAACAGATGTAACTAATTTAACGAGGTTACTCCGTAGAGATTCCGATCGGTAGAAGCTTGCTTAAACCAGGTATAAATCTGGGTTGAAATACGGAAGAATTCAATTGGAATTGTCAGTGCTACTGAATGGGAATACGTTCAAATTGGACTAAAACTGTTTTCAGAATTAGACTCGTATGACTTAGCACTTATGAGTTAGCACTTTTAGAATTTGAAGCTGCATTCGCTTTCAAGATACTTTGAAAGATAAGTTAAGGTTTTTATTCAATAGTTTTACTGAGAAACGGTTTAACTTAACCTACTGAGAATTCAAAAACCAGCAAGATTAGACGATCATAGACCTGAAAGCCAGTCTATTTAAAGCGATCCTACGACGAGCCTATCCTTCCGCAAAACCCGTTAATTGGGTAAATTAGCATAGAGCTGCATGAAGCTAAACCCAGTTGGTAAAGGCTTGGGCGAAAGTGGAGAGGGAAATCAGGTGGATTTTGGAGTCATGCTGGGCGATCGATCGATCGGCTTCGGTGTTGTAGCCCCAATCTGCTAGGAAAAGGGTTACATCCTGCAAATCTGGTTGAGTCTCTATATTTTGTAAGGTTTTCAGGCGATCTTCGACGAACCAAACAGAGATGGGGATGTCTGTCTGTTGAGTATGTTGATGCATCAGAAAGCGCAGGGTTTGTGCTTTGGGCTGCTTGACCTCTTTACCGAAAATTTGTGACTCGGCAAACTCAACCTGCTGCTGTTTGAGGAGTTGTTTTACGAAGCGCTGTTCTTTTGTGGTGACTATGTAGGGGGTTACAGCGCTATTGATGATTTGCTGAAGTCGCGCCGCAATGCCGGGATAGAATCGATGTTGGGCAAGCCAGGTTTCTACATCGGTGGCAATCCACTCATCCCGAACCCGATCGAGCTGAGTCGCGATCTCCGCTGGGGAGAGATTTAAGGTTTGAATTTGATTTAAGGCGATCGCTGCCCAATTGCTGAATAGCTCTGCTTCGGGGATTTGCTCGATCAGCGATCGGATCAGAATTGGCATTTCCCATCCGGTTTCGATCACGGGACGCAGCCGATAGAACTGTTCCGCTAAGCCAGGTGGGGGCACTTCGCTAGCAGGCGACCAAATCAGGCAATAGGTTTTCCAGGCAGTTTGAAAGTACTCGATTAGTCCGTCGCAGATCACGCCATCAAAATCGAGCGCCAGAATCGTTGGTGCGGTTGCCATAGCTTAGGTGTAAGGACTTTCTAGTGTGAGTTCAGGTTGGCAGTATTCTACTCAAACCCACATGCCTTTAAGCGTGACATGAAGATAGAAATAGACTGGTCATCTGCACTACAGCCGCCTCGGGAAGAACCAATCCCACCGATCTGAATTGACTTCCACCAGGGAATTTCCCAGTACCAAAGGGCAGGCAGATGTCCCTGCGGCGCGTCATTGAGGTTAAAGGTAAGCCTGTTGTAGTACTTGAGAAATTCTACCCGCTCTGCCCACCACCCGATCTCTTTGACAAATTTCAGCGTATGCTCTTGAGCAATCCGAGAAGGCTGAAAACTGGTTGTGGCTTTAGACATTTTAGGAATGGGATAGGAGCGCCACTGTGCCGTAAAGCCAAATTTGCCATTGCTGTGGTAGCTCCAGAGCCGATCGATCGTGTGCAGATCGAGACAGGGAAAGCGAAGCAGCGAATCTGCATCCAGCCAGCCTTGGTCAGTGCGGTTAGCAGCGAGCAGCATGGCTTTTAGAGTCGCTTCGTCTGCTTCTTGCCAGTTGGCGGCTCGGAGCAAATCGCGTAAGAGCGTGTAGTCTACTCCTTTTTCCGATCGCAGACTCACTTCAGGACTCGTTTCTTGCAGAGTAGGATTGAGCGGAAAAGGCAACGAATCGTCTGGCGGCATCTCATCGGCGGAGATAAATGAGATTGCCTCGGAGGGCGGCATTTCCGTGAGTGCCTCTGGAGCGCTTGCCGCAGTCAATTGAGTCGGTGGGGAATCCGAGAGTTCTGTCGGAGGCGACTGCAACAGCAAGCGAGCGCAGACTCGTTCTTCGATCGCCTGAGCATCTTCAGGGCGCAATTTGAGCGATCGCTGGATTTCTGCCAGGTGATCCTGCGCTTCTTGGCTTAGCGGTAGCCCTAAGGCTGCTTCTTGAGCGACCTCTTGCGAGTACTTTTCTAACGCAGCTTGATATTGTGACTGTTCGGTTTGAAATTGGTGGGTAACTTTGGACTCGATCGCCTCAACGGCAGCATTTGAGAGGTTTAAACTGTGCTGAAATTGCTGCAAGCCTTGCCGCAGCAGGTCGCTTAGCGGGGATTCCAGCCGCATTGCATGTCTAAATTCTTGCTCGTACTGCTGGAGTTTCTCTGGCTCGTCCTGTGCTTCGACGGCGACCTGATTAGCAGGAGTAGTGCGATCGCTTGGGGAGGAGTCTGGGGGGGCTAAATCATCAGGTTGAGCTTCTGCTGGGGATTTAAGCAGTTGAAACACATGCTGCTCGATCGCTTCCACTTCTGCATCCGTGAGCTGTAGCTGCATTTGCTGGCGTTGCAAAGTCTGTCGCCCGACTGCGGAGATTTCGCCATCGTGAGCATATTTCCCAACAAGGGCAGCATACTGTTTGGCTCTCTCAACCCTGGTCATAGATCACTCCTGCAAGGCTGCTTTTCCGAATCGTAGCGCTAGATGCCGATTCCGTAAATCAAATTATCGAGGATAGCGCTCCATGAGCGATCGCACCTGTTCGGCATGATACGAACTCCGGGTCAGCGGAGACGAAACGACCTGAAGAAAACCGATCGCTTCGCCAAATTCGCGCCAAGCCTCAAACTGGGCTGGCGTGACAAACTCCTGCACCCCTAAATGCTTTTGGCTGGGTTGGAGATACTGTCCGATAGTAAGGATGTCACAATCGACCGATCGCAGGTCGCGCATGACCTGCTGCACTTCTTCAGAGGTTTCACCTAAGCCGACCATAATGCCAGATTTGGTGTAGACCGATGGTGCAATCTGGCGAGTTTGACGCAGCAGCTCTAGCGATCGGGCATAGTCGCCTTGGGGACGCACCCGCCGATAGAACCGGGGAATGGTTTCGGTATTGTGGTTCAGCACTTCTGGCTTCGCAGAGAGCAGGGTTGCCAATGCCGCCCAGTTGCCGCAGAGATCGGGAATCAAAACTTCGATCGTGGTGTCAGGAGAAGTAGCCCGAATCGACTCAATACACTGCACAAACTGAGAAGCTCCGCCGTCTGGCAAGTCATCCCGGTTGACTGAGGTGATGACAACATGATTTAGCCGCATCCGGCGCACGGCTTCGGCAAGGCGATCGGGTTCAGTTGGGTCGAGCGGCTTGGGCTTCTTTTCAAAGTCAATATCGCAGTAGGGACAGGCTCTAGTGCAGGCGGGACCCATGATCAGAAAAGTCGCCGTGCCGCGATTGAAGCACTCGCCAATGTTTGGACAGGATGCCTCTTCACAGACAGTATTGAGCGCCAAGTCTCGGAGGATTTCTTTGACATTGCCTACTCGCTCCCATTGAGGAGCTTTGACGCGCAGCCAGTCTGGTTTTACGACCACGTTTGTAATTCTACGGATTAAATTTCCAAGTTGATTCTAGCAAGTTTGCGCGATCGAAATCGCTATAAACAACTTGTGGGGTAGACACGATGTCCAACCCCATAGAAATTACACTCTATTTTAAGCGGCGTTTTGCCGATACCAGTCGATCGTGTTTTTTAAACCTTATTTGAAGCCTACTTCTGCCGTAAAGCCAAACGCCTGCTTGGCGCGCTCTGTATCCAGGCAGCGGCGGGGTTGACCGTTGGGCTGATCGACTTCCCAAACGATTTCACCGTCGTAGTCCATCAGGGTACAGATGAGCGTAATCAGGTCTTTGATCGAAATTTCGGAACCTGTTCCTAGATTGACAGGCTCTGGATCGCTAAACAGTTGCGTGCCCAAAATGATGCCGCGAGCCGCATCAGTAGAGTAGAGGAACTCGCGGGTTGGACTACCATCACCCCAAACTGGAATTTTCTTCTCGCCGCGCTGCTGGGCTTCGTGAACTTTGCGAATGAGCGCGGGAATCACATGAGAGCTGCGGGGATCGAAGTTATCTTCGGGACCATATAGGTTCACGGGCAGCAGATAGATGCCATCGAAGCCATACTGCTGGCGATAGGCTTGTAGTTGAACGAGCAGCGCTTTTTTAGCAATCCCATAGGGTGCGTTCGTTTCTTCGGGGTAGCCGTCCCAAATGTCATCTTCCTTGAAAGGAACAGGCGTAAATTTAGGGTAAGCGCAAATCGTGCCAACGCAGGTGAATTTCTTCACGCCTGCTTGGTATGCAGCATGGATCAACTGCGTTCCCATCATTAAATTGTCGTAGAACAGTTCGGCGGGCTTTTCGCGGTTTAACCCAATTCCGCCGACGTGCGCTGCCAAGTGAACTACGATGTCCTGCTGCTCGACGACGCGACGGCAAGCATCCATTTCGCACAGGTCGTACTCCCGCGATCGCGGCACGGTAATTTTTGCGGGGTCAGCGCCTGCTTTGCAGAGTTGA
>JBBSFA010000247.1:0-5672 GCA_038239185.1 Elainellales cyanobacterium
GGCCGCCCAACGACTCTCGCGAAAAACGCAGATGGACTTCGCCGATCGAGGCTTCTGTTGCTGAAATCCTGCGCGATCGGGGGCGATCGGTCTGCGTGTTGGCAAGCGGCGATCCGCTGTGCTACGGCATCGCCACTACCCTGCTGCGCCAGATTCCAATTCGCGAAGTGACGATCGTGCCTGCGCCTTCTGCCTTTAGCCTTGCCTGTGCGCGGCTGGGCTGGTCGCTCACTGAGGTAGAAGCGCTGAGCCTCTGCGGTCGCGATCCAGCAGTGCTGAATGCTGTCCTCTATCCCGGAGCGCGGCTGTTGGTGTTGAGTGAAAGCGGCAAAACCCCATCGATCGTCGCCAAACTGCTCACAGAACGAGGGTTTGGCAAGAGCCAGATGACCATCCTGGAGCGAATGGGTGGAACGCAGGAACGAAAGGTAGAAGGAATGGCATCTACCTGGAAGGACTCTGATGAGACAGAAGCGCTGGCAGATCTGAATACGATCGCCATCTGCTGCATCGCGGATTCCGAAATGCTAGCTCTCTCTCGTCTGGCAGGCTTACCCGACACTGCCTATCACCACGACGGACAACTTACCAAACAGGAAGTGCGCGCCATCACCCTGGCTGCCCTCGCGCCGATCCCCGGACAACTGCTCTGGGATGTGGGAGCGGGCTGCGGTTCGATCGGCATTGAGTGGATGCGGACTCATCCAAGGTGTCGGGCGATCGCGATCGAGCAACATCCCGATCGGCTGCGGATGATTGCCGACAATGCGATCGCGCTGGGGACTCCAACGCTCAAACTGATCGCGGGATCAGCACCTGCGGCTCTGCGGGATCTGCCTGCACCCGATGCCATCTTTATTGGCGGCGGTTTAACGAGTGCAGACCTGCTGGAAATCTGCTGGCAGAGCTTACAATCAGGTGGACGACTCGTTGCCAATGCCGTTACCGTGGAAAGCGAACAGCAGATGTTGCAGTGGCATCGTCAGATAGGCGGAACATTGACCCGAATTGCGATTCAACGCGCAGAACCGATCGGCAAGTTTTTGGGCTGGAAGGCAATGGCTCCGGTAACGCAATGGCAAGTGATGAAATAAGATCGGGTGAATCGAACAAACTCGCGAAGGCTCAAGTTTGCTCAATCGCAGGCGATCAAAGCAGGAATGCTACAACAGTCGTGGTATTCTCCTAAAGCATTTAGCAAGACTCTAACCTTTAGCCTTTAACCTTCAGCCTTTGATATTTAACCTTGACATTCAATAATGATGCTTGAAAAATTCAACCCGCCTCGCCCCCGCTGGACTGTCATTAGTTTCACGATCGCGCTTCATCTCGCAGCCCTGCTCGCTTTACTTCCGGCAAACTTTAGCTGGACGGCGATCGGGGTGGCGATCTTGCTGCACTGGATGACGATCAGCTTAGGGATTTCACTCGGCTTTCATCGGTTAGCCAGCCACCGTAGCTTCAAGGTGCCTCAACCCATAGAGTATTTCTTTATTTTGTGTGGCACGTTAGCAGGTCAAGGCGGCGTGCTCGGATGGGTCGGTTTCCATCGGCTCCATCATTTGCACTCCGATCGCGCTGCCGATCCGCATGACTCCACTCAGGGCTTTTGGTGGAGCCATATTGCCTGGTTGATGCATGATGTTCCCGCCAGAAGCGAAATGCGACGGATGACAAAAGATGTATTCAATGATCCGTTTTATCAGTTTTGCCATAAGCACTATATTGAACTGCAAGTGGTGCTGGGCGTTTTGCTCTACTGTTTGGGCGGGATGCCCTTTGTAGTTTGGGGCATATTTGTGCGGTTGTTTGTGGGATTTCACTGCACTTGTTTAGTCAATAGTGCCTGTCATATGTTTGGCTATCGCAGCCATGAGACGAGCGATCGCTCCACCAACTGCTGGTGGGTCGCAGTCCTCACCTACGGCGAAGGCTGGCATAACAACCATCATGCTCACCAAGCTTCGGCGCGGCACGGAGCGCGCTGGTGGGAAATCGATCTCACTTGGGGGGTCATCAGGCTGTTGCAGATCTGTGGTTTAGCTAGCCGAGTGAAGCTCGCAACGCCACAAGGATTGGAAGAGCATTAAAATCGCATCTGTCTATATATACAGGAAAGTTGGACGGGGAGGTACTGCTTCCCCGTCCAACTTTTATAGAAGGTGAAGGGCGATGCAGTTATCGCAAAAAGCAACTGGGGTTACCGGAGCCGGAAGTCCAATTGGATGAGAATCCGCTCTATTTCTAATCTATGCCTACGTTGCGCCTGAACAGGATTAAGCTGACTTTAAATCTGATTTGGGTTTGAGACAGCGCTAAGCGCTGGTTCTGAAACAAGTCGGGCTTGATATAACTAGCCAAACAGATAGGGGTATGCCTACAGGAATAATTGGCACAGATTCTTGCATGAGTCAAAGCCGATCGCCCATCGCTAGCGATCGAACAGAATGCCAATTTTTCGCATCGGTTCGCTTGGCGAGATAAAGCATCAGCCGATTGCTCAGCCGGAAGAAATCTGATATTTTTTAATGATTTGTACTCATTTTTCAAAAGGAAGAGTACAATGAACAATTGTGATATACCTTTGGTGATTCAACCATGGCTGTAGCGACTAGCAGACGATCGAGAGCAGTAAATGTATCTAGAGAAGCAGTGGATCAAGTTGGAGTTCTGCTTCAGCAACTGCCGGAGAAACCGAAAGAAGCCGTTTCGCTTCAAGAAGCGGTGAATCAGCTTCAGGAAGAAATCCGACTCGCTTTATCCAAAGGATACAGCTACGCAGAGCTGGCTCCTTTGTTGGGCGAACAAGGAATTGCTATCAGTGCAAATACTCTGAAGCGGTACGTGTCGATCGGCAGAGGCAAAGCGGGCAGAGGTCGTAAACCTTCGACCAACGGTCGGCGCAAAAAAGCGACGACAGACTCTGATGCCGACTCTTCTTATGCCGCTGAAGCAGAAGAGGAAGAGGCTCCAGCCACTGTGCGTCGGGGAGGACGCAAGCCTAAAGCAGAAGCTGCTGAAGCCGCTGCTGAAGCTCCTGCTAAATCTACCCGCACCAAGCGGACAAGCGCCGCAAAACCTGCTGCAACCACAGCCCGTACCACCAGTAGAAGACGGAAGTAACCTTCTTCGGCTGCAATAAATGAACTTTGATATTCGTTAAATTCATTAACGGGTTTGGTTTTGTATAGATCTAAATGGGGCGATCGGATGTGAAAGCTTTTTCTTTTCACCCGATCGCATCCTGATTACAGCGTTTTGCGCTCAAGTAGGTTAAGCTTTTTTGCTGTGTATCTCTTCTGATGAAACACAGCAAATTTTCCTGGCGATCTGGATTGCTTTGTTTTGTGACGACGATCGAAGTCGGGAATATGCCACACTTGAGAGAAGCCTTTCAAGACTCTCTCAGCTATGCAAAGCCGTGTTATCGCTCGGTGCCGTTCCGCCTCAAGTGAGTAAATATATGTCAGGAAAAATTCCTCAGTCCAAGCTGATTGCGATCGATGCTCAGGGACATTTACCTCACTTAAGCGCTCCAGACGTGGTTACCCAAACGCTAACGCAATGTTTCGCCATCTAACCCGATTCTGTCCCTTTGATCTATCCCAGTGGCGCACCTTGCGATCGCCCCACCATCCAGAGCGACTACCCATTACCATGCCCTTTTTGCTGGGATTGACGGCAGGGCTGATCGCGTTAGGTGCGTTGGCAGGGATATCACCCTTGCTCTTATTCGCGCCGCTGCTGTTTGCAGGCTGTGTTGCCTTGCCGTTGTCCAATCGCAGCGCGATCGCTTTAGTCTTGTTGCTGATCCTGTTATTGCTCTTACTGCCCTTTAGCCTAGAGCCGATTGCAATCCGCCAGACTATGGTGCTGGGCATTGTGGTTTTGATCAGCCCCAAAATACGTCAGCGATTACTGCGACAGGAATGGCACTGGGCATCTCAAACCCTCCTTGCGAGACTCACTCAAGCTCCGACAGCAGCCGATCCCCAGCAAGCGATCGCTCATGCCTTGACGATGCTGAAAGATCTGGCAGAGGCAGATGCGGCGATCGAGCTACGCCAGTTGGATCAGGTGACCGCAGAAGCCATTCTCTGTTTACCTAAAACTGCCTTGCCCAGTCCGATCACAACCCCTGCTTTGTTTGCTGAAGCGATCGCCCAGGATTGCAGTCTCTATTATCCTGACTATGCCGCTGCGCCCAACCCGGCTCCAGTCCTGCTGGCTCAGGGCGTTAAATCTTTGGCGGTGATGCCGCTGAAGTCATCCAAGCAGGAAGGCGCAATTCTGCTGCTCTGGTATCGTCCGGTGACTGTCTCAGTCTATCTGCGGGAGCTAATGGACTCGTTCCGCAACGGCTTGAGTCACCTGCTGCACTTTCAAAAAGCTGCGCTGAGCCTGAAACAACTGCAAGCGCAATTTATCGCAATGCTAGAAACCGTGCCGCAGGGAATTGTCTTTATTGATGAGCGGGGCGATTCGGGTTGGATCAACAAAACAGCCGCTCAGCAGCTAGGTTTATCCCAACAGCAGGCAACTTCAGGCGCGATCGAACCGAATGCGATCGCCCAAGCGATGGCAGCCCTACGCCTGAGTGCCGACAATGCAGAAGCGCTGACTGCCCAAGCCGCCGAATTTTTCTCCCGACCGCAGATTGAAATCCAGGACTGGCAATGGCATTTCAGCCATCCCGACAAAATTCTCAGCCTTTCTAGCATTCCAGTCCCTTTACAGTCTGCGTCCATCCTGGGTCACCTCTGGGTGATTGATGACATTACCCAAAGGCAGCAAATCCAGGAATCGTTCCAGCAGCAAAATCGCCGCACCCAACTGCTTGCAGAAGTCACCCTCAAAATTCGCCAATCGCTTCAGCTCCAAGAGATTCTCCAAACTGCCGTCAGCGAAGTTCGCACAATTCTCAACGCCGATCGCGTCTTAGTCTATCGGCTGTGGGCAAATGGCACAGGCAGCGGCGTGGCAGAAGAAGTGCTGCCAGGATTCCCGACCGTGCTGGGCTATACCTTCTCAGAAGAAGTTTTTCCGGAAAGTTCTCGGCAACAATATTTTCAGGGGCGCATTGGCTCAATCACGAATGTCGAAGCCGATCAGGCGATCGCCCCCTGTCTCGTAGACTATCTGCGGCAGTTCCAAGTGGGAGCCAAGCTGGTTGTGCCGATTATTGCTCAGGAGGAGCTTTGGGGGCTGTTGATTGCCCATCAGTGCGATCGCCCTCGCCAGTGGTCTGACTTTGAAACCGACCTGCTGAAACAGCTAGCCGATCAGATTGGCATTGCCCTCGCCCAAGCCCAACTTCTGGAACAGGAAACTCACCAGCGGCAAGAACTCGCCCGCTCCAACGCCGAACTCCAGCAGTTCGCCTACATCGCCTCGCATGACTTACAGGAGCCGCTGCGGATGGTAACCAGCTATCTTCAGCTCATAGAGCGCCGCTATCAAGGCAAGTTAGATGCCGATGCCGATGATTTTATCGGCTTTGCGGTCGATGGGGCGATTCGGATGAAAACACTGATTACCGATCTGCTTGCCTACTCGCGAGTGGGCACACACGGTAGATCGTTTGAGCAAACCGACAGCACGCTGGCTTTGCAGGCAGCGATCGCCAATTTGAAAGTCGCGATCGAAGAAAGCAATGCCGTCATCACCCACGA
>JBBSFA010000248.1:0-5670 GCA_038239185.1 Elainellales cyanobacterium
CCCTTTAATAAATCCTTTGCATCTACCTTTTCAGTTTGCTGCTTTGCGTAGCGAACCGTGATCATCTCGTCTACATATTCACGTACAAATCGAAAAGGCAGAAAAGCACTATGTCCCGTACAAGACACAACGACACACCTGGCTCAACCACTCCTACAGTTTCTGCTCCAGCGGATCATGTCATTGCCTTAACTACGACACTCACAGGCGCTCAGGAAGTAGTAGTTGCAGGCGCACCTTCACCCGCTAACACAGCCGCGAAAGGCAGCTCCAAACTCGTCTTAAATGCAGCGGGCGATGCACTGGAATACAGCGTTACGGTTTCCGGAATTGATTTCGGGACTTTCCTGGAAGGCAAACCGACGACTCCGCAAACCGATGATGACTTTGTCTTTGCCCATATCCATGCAGGAGTTCGTGGAATCAACGCTCCAGTCATCTTCACGCTCGCTGATACTACCGATAAAACGAATAAAAATAAAACCGACGACAAAGACGATCAAAAAATTGTGCGGAATGCAGATAATTCCGTCACGTTTTCAGGGATTTGGGAGCAAACAGACAACAATAAACTGAGCAGCGTCGTCGATCAGATTCGCGACGGCAAACCCGGTCAAGATATTGGTTTGTACTGGAATTTTCACACCAACAAGTTCAAAGGGGGCGAAATCCGGGGGCAACTCCAGCAAGAACCTACTCCCCCCCCTGCTGCACCTGTTAACTTAACCACGACCCTTTCAGGTGCCCAGGAAGTAGTGGTTGCGGGCGCACCCTCACCCGCTAACTCAGCCGCAAAAGGCACTTCCAAACTCACCCTGAATGCAGCGGGTGATGCATTGGAGTACAGCGTCACGGTTTCTGGCGTTGATTTTGGGGCGGCTCTGGGAACTGCACCGATGACTCCGCAAACGGATGACGATTTGGTCTTTGCCCATATCCATGCAGGCCCTCGCGGAGTCAACGCTCCGGTTATCTTTACGCTGATTGATGGGGTTAAAGGTGAGAAAACTGACGACAAAGACGATCGCAAGATTGTGCGGAATGCAGATAATTCCGTCACCTTTTCAGGTGTGTGGGAGCAGACAGATAGCGGCAAACTCAGCAGAGTGATCGATCAGGTTCGCAACGCCAAACCCGGTCAGGATATTGATCTGTACTGGAATTTTCACACTACCAAGTTCAAAGGGGGCGAAATCCGGGGACAGCTCCAGGGAGACTCCACGCCGCCCCCCACTCCCACTCCTCAAGTTCTACCCTCAGTTGTTGCACCCCCAGTGTCTCAAAGAAGTCCTTTTATCCGGGGCAGCAAGGGAAACGATCGATTGATCGGCACTCAAGCAAACGATGTCATTCGCGGACTGGGGGGAAATGACACGATTCGCGGATTGGGCGGCAATGACCGAATTGATGGAGGCGAAGGCAAGAACACCTTGTTTGGAAATGCCGGATCTGATCTGTTCATGCTCAAGAAGGGCAAAAGTGTGAACATCATCAAAGACTATAAGTCGATCGATCGCCTCTCGCTGGGGAACGGGATGCAGTTTGATGATTTGACGGTTTCTCAGCAAGGTCGCAATACGGTGATTAACGTTGGTCAAGATGTCTTGGCTAAGCTGAGCGGTGTGACCCCGAATCGAATCAAAGCAGCTTCCTTTATCTAGCGCGATCGTTGCATTGTCAGCAGAGAACAACCTGGATTTTGTTCTCTGCTGATTGTGCCAAAATACTAGGTGTCAAAATACTAGGGCTGATTGAGGTAGGTGTAGACAATCTGCGAGGTTTGTTGAATAAAGTCTCTGCCTCTGGGGTCATCATAAGGGCGCTTGAGCAGAACGGCGGCTAGATATTGCCTGCCGTTGGGCATTTGAATAATGCCTGCATCGCTGATTGCAAAGCCAATGTCACCTGTTTTATTGGCAATGGTTGCGCCTGCGCCTAAGCCCGCAGGCAGCAGCGATCGAACCGTGGAGTGGCGCAAAATATCGATCGCCTGCGCTTGGCTTTGGGGCGAAACGAGTTTGCCTTGGTTTAAGAGTCCCAGCAGATAAACTAAGTCTCTGGCGGTGGTCAGGTTTGTGCCATCGAGGTCAGGCAGGACGTTATGAAGCTCTGTCTCTTGCAGTCCCCAACTGTGGAACCGCTGGTTTAACACCTGGATGCCGCCCATCCGATCGAGAATCATATTGGTCGCGGTGTTATCGCTGATGGTGATCATCTTCGTCACCGTTTCTAAGGCAGTCAACTGGGTTCCCACCGGGAGATCCTGCAAGTCTCCTGAACCAGAGGCGACTTGTTCCGATCGCATCACCAAGTTTTCATCGAGTCGAATTTTCCGGGCATCTACATCTTGAAAAAATGCCATCAAGATGGGCAGCTTGATAATACTCGCAGCAGGGAAAGCCCGATCGCCGCCCAAGTCTAGATAGTTACCCGTTTTCAGATCAAGAAAAAACATGCCGATATCCAGATCGGCGTAGTCGGCTTCTAAGCTGAAGAGTCTCTGCTGGAGCCAGTTGAACGGCTGATTGAGCGCGATCGCATCACTGAAGCGGCGATCGGCGATCGGGGCGATGGAAACAGCCTGCGGTTCGGGTGACAGGATGCTGCTGTCGGGTGGCGAAAGGCTGCTGACTAAGCTGGCTGAGCGAACCGACTGCAACTTGGGCAGTTCTACCACCCAATGGTTAGGGGATTCGCCCTGGACAATCACCTGGCTCGGATCGAGCGTATACCCCGGCGCTAGCTCAATCACCAATCGGGTCGCGTGAGCGTTGAACTGCCCGACTCGCACGGCCTGGACTTGCTGTCCCACTATCTGCTCGGCGCGAGGTTGACCAAAGTGGGTTCCGGGTAGGTCAATCACCAGTCGGGCTGGATTGGCGATCAGTTGGGCGATCGGCTGGATCGATTCGTCGGTAACCAGATCAAGTCGGTTGTGATCTGCGTCAAACTGCCAGGATTGGAGGTTGGCAGCTTGGGCAGAAGGGGTGATGAGCAAGGCGCTGATGAGGCTAGAGAAAACCCAAAGCGATCGAGTGGCGGCGGATCTTGTTATCACGGCTGATCTTTAACAGGGGGTGAGAGGAGTTTGCTGATGGCAATTCTAGCCGCTGTTGAGAAAAATGGATATGAAGTGAGCTATTGCCGAGCTGTTTGACGCAGCCAATCAATCAAAGGTTGCATCGTATCAACCTCTAACTAATTTTCAAAAAATCGACCGATCGCTCTGCTCTTTTTCTACGATAGAACTGGTTTGGTTCAAGACGTTCCTCCAGAAGACTCAACACCCATGCAGCCAAAAGTTTTCTCCGCCATTCAGCCAACTACGGACAAGCTGTCTGACGAAACTTTACCTAACGACTCCCTACCGGATGGCGAAGTCGTCGAGAGCTGGTTTGAATACCCAGTGCGGGCACAGCCCCATCACACAGACTATGCCGGAATCGTCTGGCACGGCTCCTATCTCACCTGGCTGGAAGAAGCCAGAGTCGAGTGTTTGCGATCGCTGGGGATCGAGTTTGCCGATCTAGTCGCGATCGGCTGCGATTTGCCCGTGGTTGAACTTGCGATCCGCTACCATCGCCCGATACGCATGGGGATGGCAGCGATCGTTCGCGCCAGAATGATTCACAGCCAGGGTGTACGGCTGAACTGGGACTATCGAATCGAATCTGCCGATGCCCAAGAGCTTTACGTCACTGCTCAAGTGACGCTGGTGGCAGTCGATCGCGAGAAAGGCAAGATTCTGCGGCAGCTCCCGCCCCTGATGCAGGATGCACTGAAGCGGCTGAAAGGCTAGTCGGACTAGAGCTAGGGATATTCGTGGCTGACAAACGGTAAAGCCACCAGTTGTGCAGGTCGATCGCCCACCTGCATAGCCAAGTCAGGCGCGATCGCCTTTGTCCGAATGTAGGCTAAGCCTAGCCAGCCAGACTGCGTTTCTACGCAGCTTGTCAGCTTGCCAATCTTTTCCTCACCGCTAAACACAGGAGTTTCCGGTTCCGCAGGCTGACTGAGCTGCACCCCCCAGAGCTGTTGTTTGACCCCTTTGTAAGTGTGGAGACGAGCGATCGTTTCTTGCCCGATGTAGCAGCCTTTGCTGAGCGAAATCGTTTGCCAGAGTCCTGCCTCTAATGGATTGATTTCTTCGGTCAATTCTTGACCGGGGGCAGGTCGTCCTTGGGCAATTCGGAGCTGTTGCCAAACTTGCTCTCCCAGGGGAACAGCGCCCGCTTCCGTGAGCATTTGCCATAAAGCGGTTGCCCGATCGCGACTGGCAATCAGCGTATAGCCCGGAGTCGTGAGTCCGCTGCCTACGGCAACGCGCACTTCTGTCTCGGCAAGAGTAAAGAGCTGATGACTAATAGTGGACTGAGGCGCGATCGATATTCCCAGTTTTTCCATTAGCGCATCGCTGTTTACTCCCAAAAGGCTAAATGCGATCGTGCTTTCTGTAATATCTTTAAGCTCTACTTTGTCGGCAAAGAAGATGAACCGATCCATCCACTCTATCAGTTTTTGACTATATCCCGGCGATACTAACAGCAGAACTGCATTCTCCAAAATATAAGCCGTCGCTAGATCGATCGTTCGCCCTGTAGAGGTGACAAAGACGGTATCACAGCTCTGTCCCGGCTTTAGCGACTGAATGTCATTCGTGGTTTGGTTGTGCAGAAAGCGCAGGCGATCGGCTCCGCTCAGCAAGATTCGCCCCCACTCAGATCGATCGCACAAAGCCACGCCTGTTTCAGCCGCTTCCAGGGCGGTGCGATCGTTGCCGAAGCCAAGCGGGATCGATCGATCGGGGGCAAAGGTTGCCCCTTGTGCTGCCTGTAGCTCTCGCAATTCCTGCATATGCCGCTCTGATTTAAAAACTCAAGTTGAACTCCTTCTTGCATCTTAGCGAGATTTGTTGCCGCTTTATTTGTTGCCGCTTTATTTGTTGCCGCTTTGTAAGTGCAGCGATCGGCTCTAAGGTGTTTCTCCGATATTTCCACCTGGATAGTTACTGACTTGCCGATTGAGCGTTGCCAAGGCTCGGTTGTAGTTCAAGATAGCAGTCAGGCGGTTGACTTCAGCTTGAGTCAAAGCCGTTTGCTGCTGCAACACATCCGTTTGGGTGCCCACGCCTGCCTGGAAGCGCAGCCGCGCCAGTCGCAATGCCTCCTGTGCCTGCTGCACAGCTAGCGTAGTGACTTGAATGTTGCTGTAGCTCGATTGCAGCACCGAATAGCCTTGCTCAACGTTAAAGCGAATTTGCTCTCGCTGTTCGGCAAAGCGATTTTCGGCAATCTGTCCATTGATTTTTTGCTGATTTGCCTGGGCGCGCGCTGCACCCCCATCAAAAATGCTCCAGGTCAGCCCAAGGCTTGCTGAGAAGTTGCCTAAGAAGCCATCAAAAAAGGGAGTACTTGTAGAGTCTTCTAGTGTTCTTGTAACGCCGTAGGAGACGTTAGCAGCGATTTGAGGTCTAATGCCTCCCACGGCTCGGCGGCGGTTTTGCTCCGCAATATCGCGCTGGACTAGAAACTGCTCTAGCTCTGCCCGATTTTTGAAAGCTAGAACGATCGTGTCTTCCAGCGGCAAAGTCCAGACTCCAGCGGGTTCGATCGGGTCAGCCGCCGTCACGTTGACCGTCTGAGAGAGGGCTAGCTGCTGCACGAGCTGGCG
>JBBSFA010000249.1:0-5668 GCA_038239185.1 Elainellales cyanobacterium
ATTTGTTGCCGGAAGCGCTCTATGCGATCGATCAGCCTTATGCCGATCTGGGCGTGGTGGATGTTTCGTTTATTTCATTGGCTAAAGTCATGCCTGCCCTGTGGCGATTGCTTCAACCGCCGCGCGAATTAGTACTGCTGGTGAAGCCGCAGTTTGAAGTGGGTCGGGAAAAAATTGGCAAAAAAGGGGTGGTGCGCGATAGCAAAGTGCAGGCAGGGGCGATCGCGCAGGTGTTGCAGGCGGCGACTGAGCTGGGCTGGAAGTATAGCGGCTTAACTTGGTCGCCGTTGGTTGGGCCTGCGGGAAATATTGAGTATCTGTTGTGGTTGCAGATCGAGGGGGAGTTGCCGCCTGATTTGGCGTGGATTCAACAGATCACTCACGAAGCTCAGCAGGATTTAACTGCGATCGGGGTTTAGAGCCTCCCTAGAATCACGCAGCCTTGCCGCCTATCTTCAAGAGAAGTTCAAACAAATTTCCTCAATCTTTCTGTTTAAAATACAACGTTTGGCTGCTTCGGACTCTAGACTGTGGAGAAAAGTGATGGAGCACTAAGAAGAACGTAGAGCGAAGAACGTGGAGCGAAGAACGTGGATTAAGGGCTTCATCGAATCTGTGGACGATCGACTCTGACCGAGTAGACTAGTGCTGGCGTTAATCATGAAGCGTTATCGCGCCAAGCCGCTCAGATGGCTTTAGTCCGGTAGACCGATCGAAGGCTACGTATCTTAAGACTGCGGCTCTTGAGATTGCGGCTCCTGAAAAGACCGCTTCTCATGATTTCGCTCCATCAGGCAATATTGGCGTACTTAGGAGTAAAATTCGAGCCTTATGTATGATTGCATTATTGTGGGCGCAGGTCCGGCGGGTGGGACTGCCGCCTATCATTTGGCGAAACGGGGGCGATCGGTTTTGGTGCTGGAGAGAGAATCTCTGCCGCGCTACAAGCCTTGTGGCGGGGGTGTCTCGCCACAGGTCGCCCAGTGGTTTGACTTCGACTTTTCCCCAGCCATTTCTTTGAAGACAAACACGCTCCGGTTTACCTGGAATCTGGAAGATCCGGTTGAATCCACGCTGAATGGGATTGAGCCGATCTGGATGGTGCGGCGCGACGTATTCGATCACTTTTTGGTGCAACAGGCGCAAAAGCAAGGCGCAGAGCTGAAAGACAGCACCGAAGTCAGCAGCATTGAGTTTAAGGGCGATCGCTGGCAGGTCAACACCGCCAACGGTGTACTAGAATCGCGCTATTTGATTGGGGCAGACGGCGCGAAAGGAAATATGGCAAAGTGGCTAGGCTTTGCCGATCGCAAACGCCGACTAGCAGCAGCTTTGGAAGCCGAAGCCCCCGCCCAAATCACCAGCCCCCAGGTCAATTTTGAGTTCGGCATGGTGAAAAACGGCTACATCTGGAATTTCCCGAAGGCAGATGGCTATTCGATCGGGATTGGCACGTTTCGCGGCGGTGAAGCCCAAGACTTTAGAAGCATTCTGACGGAGTACGCTGCCTCGTTTGGTATCGACCTGAAAACCACCAAGCAGTTCGGGCATCCGCTTTGTCTCTGGGATGGCGATCAAAAGCTGCATACGCAAAATGCGCTGCTGGCAGGCGAAGCCGCTTGCGTCGTTGACCCGATGACGGCAGAAGGCATTCGCCCTTCGATCTTCAGCGGCATGAAAGCAGCCGAGGCGATCGATGAAGCGCTGGGCGGCAATATCAACGCGCTGGAGAAATACAGCGAGGTGATTGCCAAAGAGTGGGGCACAGATATGGTCTGGGCGCAGCGGCTAGCGGGCGTTTTCTACCGAGTGCCGAAGATTGGCTACAAAGTAGGAGTCAAGCGTCCGTCAGCGGCAGAGCGAATGGGGCAAATTCTCTGTGGAGAGTTGCGCTACGGCGATGTAGCAGGTCGGGCACTGAAGCGGCTCAGCGGCGGTTTGATCCCCGGCATGGGCGGCTAGCGATCGCAAATTTTCAGTAGAAGAGGTTGATTTAGCACAGCAGAGGCATGGCGATCGTCATGCCTTTTTTTTTGGCTGGCTCAACTCCAAACGGTAGAGCGATCGGACTGAGAAGCTTGGAGGTTGCTAGATTCCGGGGTTCTTCGAGAACCCCGGAATCTAAGCATTTACTCAACTTAACCGCCAGTCGGTGTTCCGTTTCCGGGTCCTGCCGTGACGATCACCAAGTTGTCAGGGTGAATCAGATTGGTGATCACCTGTTTCACCTGGTCTGGTGTGACCGCATCGATCTTCTGCGGATACTGGCGAATCTCTTCCAGGCTCAAACCCATCACATCGTTATCCAGCACCGACGAAGCCAACTCACTCGGATCAGCTAGCTCAACGGAGTAGCTGCTGGTCAGCGATCGCTTTGCCGCATCCAGCTCTATCTGAGTGATCCCCTGGTCGCGGATCTGCTTGAGTAAGGCAATCGTGCTTTCGATCGCTTTCGCGGTGTCTTCGGGGGCAGTCTGCATAGAGATGGCAAAAGGACCCGGCTTCAGACCCGCCTGGAAGAAGCTGTAGATGCCATAGGTCAAGCCCTGGCGATCGCGAACTTCTGTGCCCAAACGACTAGACAGTGTATCGCCACCTAGGATTTGGTTAAGCAGGATTGCCGCATAGTACTCAGGCGATTGGCGATCGATGCCGCCGTAGTAGCCCATGTAAGTCACAGCTTCGGTTTTGCCAGGAATCACAGGGGTTAGCTGAGTGGTAGCCTTGGGCAGAGACACTTCAGGGAAAGTGAGCATTGGCTTAGCCCCTTGTACTTTCCAGTTACCGAAGGCTTGCGTCAGCAGCGCTTTCACCTGATCGGGGTTGAAATTGCCGACTAGCGACAGCGCCGTGGTATCTGGGCGATAGTGCGCTTTGTAAAAGCTCGTCACATCCGCCTGCGTGATTTTCGTCAGCGTATCGGCAGTCGGCAGAGAGTGGTAGGGATGGTTTGCAGGATAGAGCGTCTGCCGGAAGATGCGCCAGCCGAGCTGCTGCGGATCATCTAACTCTGCCTTCAGGCTCACCTGCGATCGCTGCCGAGTCAGCTCTAGCTGATCGGTCGGGAAGGTGGCATTCAGCATCACATCTGCCAGCGTTTGGATTAGAGTCGGCAGATTTTCCGGTAGGGCATTGCCGCCAAAGTCTACGCCTTCCCGCCGCGCACTGAAGCCCAGCGATGCCCCTTCGTTTTCCAGAGTTTTAGCCAGCGCCAGTGCATCTTTAGATTTTGTCCCGTTCATCAGGTTCGCGGCGGTCAAGCTGGCGAGTCCAGCGTTCTCATTCGTATCAAAGCTAGAGCCTGCTTCGACCCAACCGTTGAGATTGATCATCGGCGTGCTGGGGTCAGGCAGGAGCAAAACGCGCATCCCGTTGTCCAGCGTGATTTTGGCGGGAATTCGCTGCGAGGTGCTGTTGCTCAGCGGCTTGATCGGTGGCAAGTAGCGGGCAACCTCTGAGGGATCAACTGGCTCACCCGGACTGAAATTTTCGGTTGTGCGGCTAGCGCTGGGGCTAGATTCACCCGGCTTGCCGCCGGCTGTAGTCGGCTCAAAGTAGCCCACGGTGCGTTTAACCGGATCGAGATAGGTCTTGGCAACCCGCTGGATATCTGCGGTCGTGACTTTTTCGATCGCCGCCAAATACCGATCGCTATAGCGATAATCGCCTGCCACCGTTTGGTTATATCCCAACTGACTGGCTTGACTAGAGATATCTTGATTGCTCAGCAGAAAAGAAGTCTTGAGCTGCGTTTTGGCGCGATCGAGTTCTTCAGGTGTCACACCTTTATCGCGAAACGTTGCCAGCGTAGACTGCAACATGCGATCGACTTCAGCGATCGGTTTGCCAGGAGCCGCCGTTGCCGACATGTTATACCAGCCCGGTTCGATCATTTCAGAGGCATAAGCCCCAATCCCGCTTGCCATTCCAGTCTCGACCAACGCTTGCGTCAGCCGCGAACTGCGACCGCCCGTGAGGATCATGTCCATCAGATCGATCGCGGGCACATCAGGATGATTAATATCGGGCAGCGGATAGATCGCATTCAGCAAAGCCGCGCTACCGGACTCTTTCAGGTCGATCGGGGTTTGCTGTACTGGGGTAGCGATCGCTGCGGCTCCGGGCGGAATCGGGGTATTGGGGCGATTGATCGATCGCTTGGCGATCGTGCCATACAAATCGCGCACCTTTTGCAATGCCTCTGCGGATTTGAAATCGCCTGTGATCACCAAAGTTGCGTTATCCGGACTGTAGTAGGTTTTGTAATACTCCTGTACCTGCTCCGGCGTGAACTTCTCGACATCGGACTTCGTGCCGCCGACGGGCAAGCCATACGGGCGATTGGGAAACGCAGCTCTGGCAACGGCTCGACCCAGGCGATAGCCAGGACTGTTTTCATAGCCTTGCAGCTCCGAGATCACAACTTTCCGTTCGCTGTCTAGCTGTTCTTTGCCCATCAACGCATTTTCCATGCGATCGGCTTCCAAAGTCAGCATTGCCTCCAGCTTATTGCTCTCCACCGTGCCAAAGTAGGCGGTTTCGTCATAGCTGGTGAAGGCATTGGACTGACTGCCCAGGGCGCTGAAAAACCGACCGAACTGGATGGGGCGATCGGTCGTGCCCTTAAACATCAAGTGTTCTAGCTGATGCGAGATGCCGTTTCCTCCAGCAGACTCGTTGCGCGACCCCACGCGATACCAAACCTGCACACTCACCACAGGTGCTGTGTGGATTTCTTTAGTGAGCACCGTCAGCCCGTTGTCTAAAACTGTCTTCTGGGTTCCTTCGGTGATTGAGACAGAAGGCATGGCGGAGGGCATTGCCGCAGGTTGAGCCGGAGTTGGCTGTACAGAAGATGGAGTGGGAATTGAGGCAGCCGTTGGAGCATTTGAAAAGACAATTGCCCCGACGAGAAAGCTGATAAACAGTCCTGCCAAAAGATAGGGACGAAGCTTAACAATCAGAACAGTCATAGGGTTCAATCAAAAAGAATAGGCAATTGGATGCAAGCTCAGCTCTAGAGAATGACTAGACTACAAAGCTGACTGCACAAGGTTGAAGAGTGGAATAGAGATTGCAAATAGAGCATGTAGCACTTGGAACGGATGCTGTTCTATCTACTCTATAGCAAAAAAATATCGATCGCCGCGCGCCAAAAAGGACGAGTTGCGCTGCTTTAAAAAGCAAGTAGCCGGAGCAGACTTTTTACAAAGCTTACTCCAGCTACTCTGGTATCTAGCTCCCTAGCCAATAGCGCTAGAGCCTAAATCGTCAGCTTACTGAACGGTGATTTTACCAACCATGCCTGCGCCCCGATGAGGTTCACAGTAGTAGGTGTAGGTTCCAGCATTGTCAAAAGTGACTTCGTAAGCCTCGCCTGGGGAAAACATCAGTTGGCTGTGAGACTTGGCAGCAAGTCCCTTATCTTCAAACACGATGTTGTGGGGAGGGAGCTTGTTGTTTTGCCACTTCACCGTATCACCAGCTTTGATCGTCACGTTAGCAGGCTGAAATGCCAACATGCCGTTGTCAGCGCCCATCTTCACCGTAACGGTTTCAGCAGCAGCCGGGGAAACCACCAGCAAAAAGCTGCTCGCGATCAAGGCGATCGCGCAGAGGGCGAGACTTAAACTCCGGGAAACCGTCGCAAGTAGTTTCATGAAATACC
>JBBSFA010000250.1:0-5650 GCA_038239185.1 Elainellales cyanobacterium
ACGCTGTCGCTGAGCCGTTGGGCAAGTCAACAGACCCCAGAAACGCTAACCCGACCCAATCTCCCCCAAGCTCGCAGCGCTAGCCGCAGCCATAGCTTTCTCCAAACCACCACTCAGGCAGCCGCAGAAGAATTGGCGCATCTGGGAGAAGCCATTCAAGATTTGACGCTGTTAGAACAGCAGGTGCAGCAGCTCTTGAAGCAGCGCCAAAAAACGCTGAAGCAGGTGCAAACCAATTTGCTACAAGCGCGGATGCTGCCGATCGGGGAATTGCTGAGCCAATTTCCGCGCATGGTGCGCGATCTGGCAGCTAGCGAAGGGAAACAAGTCAGGCTGACGCTGAAAGGCACGCAAACGCTAGTCGATAAAGCGATTTTGGAGAAGCTGTACGATCCGCTGGTGCATCTGCTGCGAAATGCCTTCGATCACGGCATCGAATCGCCAGAAGTGCGGCAAGCGATCGGCAAATCCCCAGAGGCAAGCATCACCATCCGGGCTTGGCATCGAGGCAACCACACCTATGTGGAAGTCAAAGATGACGGGCAGGGCATCGATCTGGAAAAAATTCGGGCGACGGCGATCGCAACTCATTGGCTATCGCCAGCAGAAGCGGCGATGATGTCTAGCCGCCGTCTCTACGAATTTCTGTTCGCCCCAGAGTTCTCGACGGCAACTGAGGTCAGCCAGATTTCGGGACGCGGCATCGGACTCTATGCGGTGCGATCGCAGCTCAACCTGCTCAAAGGCAGTGTGACTGTGGATTCTCATCTGGGCAAAAGCGCCGTTTTTACCCTGCGGCTCCCCCTGACGCTGACGGTGACGAAGCTGCTAATCTTCAGCTTCAACCGCCATTTGTTTGCGATCGCAGTCGATAGTCTAGCCGCAGTGCAGATTGCCTCCCATGAGCTGCTGCAAACTCACAAAAATCAACAGTTCTACCGCTGGAAAGAACAATTTGTGCCGCTATATCCAGAGTCGCTGCTGGCATCTTATCGCTATCCGCTGCCCTGCCTGACCCGAAGCGACTGGAGCCGATCGCCTGCCTCTAATCCGGCTGATTTGTCAGACAATGTAGACTCCTGGGCTGACTCCTGGCAATCTCGCGAGAAATTTCCGCTGCTGCTGCTGGCACATGGCTCCCAAGTGGTGGCTTTGAAGGTTGATCAGATTGTGACCGAACAAGAATTAGTGATCAAGCCGTTTAACGAAGCGATCGATCCACCTCCCTACCTGAATGGCTGCACTATTCTAGGCGACGGACGATTAGCTCCGGTGTTAGACAGTCCAGCGTTGATTGAAAAGTGGCTTCAGTTTTCGCGATCGCAGTCTCAGTCAGAGGTTCCCGCCGTCTCAGTCGCTCCGACTGCTACAGTTCCTACCATCCTGGTGGTAGATGACTCTGTGACAATCCGCCAAACGTTGTCCTTGACGCTGCGAAAAGCTGGCTATCGAGTGGTTCAAGCCAGAGACGGCTGGGAGGCGATCGCTCAGATCCAGCTTCAGCCCGGAATTGCTGCGGTAATCTGCGATATTGAGATGCCTCGGATGAACGGGCTGGAATTTCTTAGCCGTTGCAGACAGCAGGGGAATGCGATGCCAATCATTATCCTGACCTACCGCAGCAGCGAAAAATACCGTCAGCTAGCGCAGCAGTTAGGCGCAACTCGCTACTTGACTAAGCCGTTTTTAGACAAAGAATTGCTGAGCGTGCTAGAAACTTGCCTGGAAGCAGCTAGACCCCATAACGTATAGCGCTTCCTGGCAAGACTATTTGCTGTCAAGCGTGGCTTGCCGCTCGGTTCTGGTGGGATCGCTCAGGTTGGTTGCGTCCTGGTTATGCTCGATCGATCGCTTGAAACGGGCATTAAGCTTATCGTCCAGCGTGGATTGCCGTTCAGTTTTGGTCGGATCGCTCAAGCTGGCGCGGTTTTGAGCAGCAGTGTGTGTAGTAGCGAAGGCGGGAGCCGTAGCGGTGGCAAGTGCGATCGCGGTCAAACTAATCAGGACGAGACGTTTCATAGGTTTTCTCCTTAGCTTTTACGAACTGTGCTCTGTTTCGTTCGCTTGATCAATAGAATGCGCTGCAAAGCTGAAAGTACGCTGACCGCAATCTGAGAAAGCCTTAATCATTGGCTGAGAAAACTGAGACAGTATTTATTTCTGTATTTCTCTACTTGGATAGAGAGCGTTCAAGTTGCTTTAACTTAGACTGAAAAATATATAAGCAGCTTCGTCCTCAACATATTGATTGATCCAAGTATTGATTGAGCGTATTAATTGAGCAAAGGTACAGCTCCAATTCCAATTTTTTCTCAGGTGAATTATGACAAATCTAGTACCTACCGATCCAAGCCCAGAGACAAGCCCTGTAGAGACAAGTGCCGTAGAGACAAGCGCTGTGAAAGAGCGAGTTGCCTCTAACCTCAAGCAGGCGAAAGGCGAAGGCAGTCTCAGAGCAGAACGAATTAAGGAGATTGTCCAGCAAGCTGCTGCCCAAGCGATCGCTGAACTCAAAGCCGGCTCTCAAGAAGTTCGCCCCGTGGTCAAAGATACCCTGTCTGGCGTAGTAGAAATTTTGGGTGTTAAAGGCAAAGAGGTACAGCACGACATTTCAGCAGCGATCGAAGGCTTAGTCGAAGGCATTAGCCAGTCGCGCCGCAAAAATCTGGCATCTACCGAGTCGCAAATCAAACAGCTTCAAGCGCAAGTCGATCAAGAAACACAGCTACTAGAAGCGGAAGTGGACAGCACCCTGACGGAAATCCAGGAAACCGGAAAAGCGTCTTCGACTGATCTAAATTCGCTGATTGAGTCTGCCGTACAGGCGGTCAAGGAAAAAGAGGAATTTGCCATGCTGCGTCAGCAATACGCCCGCCTGAAACATCAGCTAGAGACTCTAGAAGAGAAGCTGGAGGCAAAGTATGGCGATCGCTATGACGAAGCCAAGCGACACCTGGAGAATGCCAAAACCTGGTATGACGAAACTAAGACAGAAGCCAAAGCTCAGGGAACCGATCCATTGCAGAAAAAGCAGGTGGAGCTAGAGGCAAAAATGGCAGAAGCAGGAGCAGCGATCGCGCGTAAAGAAAAAGAAGTGAAGCAGCTTTTGCGAGAATTTTTGCACTCGGTCAACAGCAAACGCTAAGGAATGAGAATTTAATACCCTCGAATCTCGTAGGATGCGTTAGGCGCTAGCCGTAACGCATCAAGCTAATTTTTAAGTTTGGCTTTTCAAGTTCGATCAGTTGGTTCTGGCGGCGCATTCTTCTTCTAGAGTGCGCCTTTTTTGTTGGATGCTTGAGTTTTTCCAATTTGGGAATGATGAAGCCCAGCATTTGAACCTGCGATCGCACCTTCTATAGGAATAGATCCAGATATTCAACTACAGATTAAAACCAGACAATCCTGGACTCTTCTTCAGGCGTACATGGCAATGAGACTCGCGGATGATGGGATATTTTGTCGTATCTTATACCGTTTAAGTGAAGACAGTAGAAACACTTTAATTTTGCTGGAAAGCCAAACTTTAATGCTTCAAAAAAACTGGAATTTCAAAGTTTTTTCTGCTGACTCATTGAACTATTTGTAGAGGAAGGAAATCATGAACATTTCTCATCGGGTTCGACAAAGTTTAACCGCTCTTGCTTTAATCTTGGTTCTTGCTTTTACCACTGCCTGTAGTGGAGTCGCTGCCCAATCGCCTCAAGCTAGCTACTCGTCTAGCCCCGAGCGCAGCACTGCATATGGTCAGTTGGCACGGGGCAACTCAGCTTCTGGGCAAGAGTTTGGCAATTGGGTGGTAGAAACGAGCAAAGGCTTGATCAAAGATGCTTTTGTCCGAGACAACAACAAGCTAGGAGCCGTAATCTCGTCGCAGGTTCGCCCCAACGAAGTCAAAGCGCTGGCTCAATCGCTGGCTCAAGGCTTCCGCAAAAACTTTCCCAATCAAGATTTAACGGTTTTGATGTACGCACCTGACAAGAAGCTGATTTTGACAGGTCGCTACGATGCCCAATCTAAGCAAATCGAGTATCAGTCCGCTAGCTAAAGCAGTAGATTGCCCGTACTGTCAGCAACGCATCGGCGCAACATTAGTTCCGTTCCACCAACATCATCATCATCATTACAACCATCATCACAAGGACAATAAAACTATGACTAGCAGTGACGAATACAAGCGCCAAGCCATGAAAGATCTGGCGGGTGGAGATCGAGAAACGCTGCCTGATGAATCAGGTTCAGACTACCAAAACTTCGATGATTTTGCCCAACGATCTTCGCGGGATGAGCGCCATCAGTTGTTCAGTCGATCGTTCCATCCCGATCGCCTTCCCACTAGCCAAATGGAGCCGGAACTTCAGAAAGCAATCGCTCAGATCAAGCCGAATGAGTTACATGATACGGCTGATGAGTTCTTGGAGCATTTGAAAAAGCGAGGGTTGAGCGATCGTGATTTGCAGCAGCAGCTAGGGCTATCCAGCCATCACGCTAAGCAAATGAATGCCGATGATGTGAGCAAGCTGGCTGGTTTTGCTTATCATAATCATCCCGATGTCTTCCATGAAGTGCTGGCGACTCAGCCTGCATTGGTCAAGTTCCTCAGCAATCCTGTCATTGGAGCTGCATTAGGCGCGATCGCTGCTAAGTGGATGGGTGGTCGCAAATAATCGGTTTTGAGAGCAGCCAGTTGGTAAGGCTCTTGGCTGCTCTTATGCGATCGAGACGTTTGCCTTTTTAGCAGTGGGTTTTGCGATGAAAGGCTACAATGCCTTTATTCTAATTATTTGAGAATCTTGCTATGCCTTCTCCCTTCCCAGGCATGGACCCTTACCTTGAGGCATATCTGTGGGTCGATGTCTACAATGCTTTGGCAAGCAAGATTTGGCAACAACTCGCCCCCAAAATTCAGCCCGCCTATACGGTGAGGCTAGAAGTTTATTTAGTGCAAGATACTGCACCCGAAAGCGAGATTGGGATTCTCTATCCCGATGTGGAGGTGCTGCGGCAGAAGTCAGCTTCATCTTCTGTGCGTTCTTCATCTGTGCATTCCTCAATAGAAGCGGGCAATCTGCTGGTGACTCCGGCTCCGCTGACTCTTCCCCTGATTTCACCAGTTGAGGTGCGAATTGTCAGTCTAGAGATTCGCGATACGGCAAGTAATACGCTAGTCACCAGTCTTGAAATCTTGTCCCCTGTGAATAAACGAGAGCCGGGTATTACGCCCTATCGGCAAAAGCGTCAACGACTTTACAACGCGAACGTGCATTTGCTTGAGCTTGATTTGCTGCGGCGCGGGACTCGCGCTTTTGAGCATTCGCGCTTGCCTGTGGTGTCTTACTTGGTGACGCTGACTCGTGCTCAAGCCCAAGAAGTTGAAGTGTGGCCGATCGCCCTCCAAGACCCATTGCCGATTGTGCCTGTGCCCCTGCGATCGCCAGACCCCAATGTGCCGCTGGACTTAGCATCGGCTTTGCATGAGATTTACGATGAGGCATTTTATAATCTGTCGATCGATTACCAAGAAGATCCTCCTAAGCCTGCCCTGACAGACAGTGATTTGGCTTGGATGGAGGCATTGCTAGCCCCTTGGAGAGCCGAGAAAAAAGCATGAATTTTATCCTCCGGGTCAGCGTCCTAGGGCTGATCGTGA
>JBBSFA010000251.1:0-5644 GCA_038239185.1 Elainellales cyanobacterium
AGAGATTCTCCGGCTGCACTCTAAAAACGGTGAAAATAGTCAAAACTGCTAGTTATCGCAACTCTACTGGAGCTTGTACGGTTTGGCTTTGGGCGAGCGCAGGTTGAACGATAGGCGATCGCAGCAGCGCTGTCCCCGTCACAGAGCCATTCGCCAGATTAAACAGCGGATTCGACAAAATGCCTGCCAGCGATGTCCCCACCAAACAGATGATCAGGCTGACCTGTAGTGGACGCATTCCCGGCAGATCCCAGCGGACGACCGGATAATTCTTTACCGCTTCCGACATTTCCTCTGGCTCCTTCACCACCATCATCTTCACAACTCGGATGTAGTAGTAGATGGAAATCACGCTCGTGATCAAGCCAATCAGCACTAGCCCGTAAGCGCCAGCCTGCCAGCCTGCCCAGAACAAATACAGCTTGCCAAAAAATCCTGCCAGCGGTGGAATGCCGCCCAGCGACAGTAAGCAAAGACTCAGACAGAGCGTCAGCAGCGGATCTTTTTGATACAGACCGCTGTATTCGGTAATCTCGTCAGTGCCCGTCCGCAGCGTAAATAGAATCACGCAGGCAAAACCGCCCAGGTTCATGAACAGATAGATCATCAGGTAAAACACCATACTGGCGTAGCCCGTATCGGTGCCGATGATCAAGCCAATCATCACAAAGCCAGCTTGGGCGATCGACGAATAAGCCAACATCCGCTTCATGCTGGTCTGCGCCAGTGCAACCACGTTCCCCAAAATCATGCTGAGGATTGCCAGTGCCAATAAGACAAAATGCCACTGCTCCGACACCATTGGGAAGGCATTCACCAGCAGCCGAATTGCCAACGCAAATCCTGCCGCCTTGGAGCCAACCGACAGAAAGGCAACCACAGGTGTAGGCGATCCCTCATATACATCCGGTGTCCACTGGTGGAACGGCACTGCTGCAATCTTAAAGGCGATTCCCGCAATCACAAACACCAGCGAAATCACGATGCCCAAAGAAGGCTCTCCGGTTTGAGTGACGGCTTGCGCGGCGATCGCGGATAGCTTCGTTTCACCGCCCGACAGCCCGTACAGCAGCGACACTCCATAGAGGAAAATCGCTGAGCTTGCCGCGCCAATCAGCAAATACTTGAGCGATGCCTCGTTAGAGCGCGGGTCGCGCTTCATATAACCCGTCAGCAAATAAGACGAAATACTTAGAGTTTCCAGCGACACGAAGATCATCACCAGCTCATCCGCGCCCGCCAGAAACATGCCGCCCAGAGCGGCTGTCAGCAAAATCACCAAAAACTCTGCCAGCGAAGTCCCCGACTGCTCGATGTATCGGATCGAAGCCAGGATCGTCACAGCGGTCGCGAGGGCAATAATCCCTCGGAACACCAAACTGAGATTATCGCTGCTGAAGCCGCCCAAGAAGGAAGAGGGCGTAGGGCTATCCCACTGCAAAAACAGCGTGCCGACTGCGGCAACTAACCCTGCGATCGCCACATAGGGCGCAATGCGGGAGAACGATCGCCCGGTTATAAGATCTCCGATCAGCACCGTCAGCAGGGTAAAGATCACAATTCCCTCTGGCAGAACTGTGCCCACGTTCAACTGGGCTGCAAGATTAGCTAAGTCCATAGAGTATCTGACGTATTAGATCTGGCATTGAGAGCAGAGTCACTCTCTAAAGTAGCAGGTCTGGGCAAATTGTAGAGCGTTAGGCACAAAACACCGATTTTCGATCGGCTGAATCTGGCGAAAAATTTCTTTACATGTCTGCCCTTCTCCCCGGTCAAACGGTCTCACTTGGCACAAATCGCCTGTGATTCTGTTAACAATGGGGTAGATTTGCTTCAGGTTTCACCTCGTTTTGGCAGATATCCACTATAAAAAGATCTAAGGCATCAAAAGAATCTACATCTTTAGCCAAATGAGGGTAGTTTAGGATTACTGAAGAGTACGACAGTTTCTTATCTCCTTCTGCTTCCCGTGTCCCTGACGGTCTTCACCAGCGATCGAACCCCTAACTAAGACTCATGTCAACGCTTGTTATTGTCGAATCTCCAACTAAAGCCAAAACCATCCGCAACTACCTGCCGAGCGGCTACCGGGTCGAAGCCTCCATGGGGCACGTCCGCGATCTGCCGCAGTCCGCTGGTGAAATTCCGGCATCGGTCAAGGGTGCAGAATGGGCGAAGATCGGGGTCAACGTTGAGGCGAACTTTGAGCCGCTCTACGTGATCCCGCAGGACAAAAAGAAAGTCGTCAAAACTTTGAAAGACGCGCTTGCCGAAGCGGATGAACTCGTACTGGCAACGGACGAAGACCGTGAAGGCGAGAGCATTAGCTGGCACTTGCTGCAAGTCTTGAAGCCCAAAGTGCCGATCAAGCGCATGGTGTTTCACGAGATCACCGAAGAGGCGATTCAATCCGCGATCGACCATTGCCGCGACGTAGACGAACAGCTCGTTCACGCTCAAGAGACGCGCCGAATTCTCGATCGCCTCGTGGGATACACACTGTCGCCGCTGCTCTGGAAAAAAATTGCCTTTGGTCTGTCCGCCGGACGGGTGCAATCGGTCGCAGTCCGGCTACTGGTCAGCCGCGAACGGCAGCGGCGAGCCTTTCGCAAAGGGGCATACTGGGATCTCAAAGCCAGCCTCAGCCAGGAGCAAACCCCCTTTGAAGCCAAGCTAATCACGTTGGGCGGCAGACGAGTTGCCACCGGAGCAGACTTCGACGAATCGACCGGTCAGCTCTTTGCCAATCGCAATGTGCTGCTGCTGGGCGAAACCGAAGCCCGATCGCTGCACGATCGCCTGCAAAATGTCCCTTGGACAGTCACCAACCTGGAGGAACGCCCCAGCACCCGCAAGCCTTCCGCCCCGTTTACCACCTCGACGCTGCAACAGGAAGCCAACCGCAAGCTGCGCCTCTCGGCACGGGAGACGATGCGGACGGCACAAAACCTGTATGAGCAGGGCTACATCACCTACATGCGAACCGACTCCACCAACCTGTCGCAGCAGGCAATCTCCGCTGCGCGGCAGTGTGTGGAGCAAATGTACGGCACTAGCTACCTCAGCCCCCAGCCGCGCCAATATTCCACCAAGAGCAAAGGCGCACAGGAGGCACACGAAGCCATCCGTCCGGCAGGCAGCACCTTCCGCACCCCACAGCAAACCGGACTCAAAGACCGCGAATTGCGCCTGTATGACCTGATCTGGAAGCGCACAGTCGCCACTCAAATGGCAGAAGCCCGCCAAACCAACGTTACCGTGCAGCTTCAGGCAGACGATGCCGGATTCCGCGCCACGGGCAAGCGAATCGACTTTCCGGGCTTCTTCCGCGCCTATGTAGAAGGCTCCGATGATCCAGATGCGGCGATCGAGGATCAAGAGGTGATTTTGCCGCGCCTGCAAGTGGGGGATCACCCTACCTGCGAGGAGCTAGAGGCGATCGCCCACGAAACCCAGCCGCCCGCCCGCTATACCGAAGCCTCGCTGGTGAAAATGCTGGAAAGCGAAGGCATTGGTCGCCCCAGCACCTACGCCAGCATCATCGGCACGATCATCGATCGCGGCTATGCCCAGATGGTCAACAACAGCCTGATCCCCACCTTCACGGCCTTTGCGGTCACCGCCCTGCTGGAGAAACACTTTCCTGACCTAGTAGACACCAGCTTCACGGCAAGGATGGAGCAAACGCTCGACGAAATTTCGACGGGCGAGGCAGATTGGCTCCCCTACCTGCGCCAGTTCTATCTGGGCGAACAGGGCTTGGAAGCGCAAGTCAAGCGGCAAGACGACCAGATCGACCCGACCGAAGCCCGCAAGGTGGATTTGGAAGGTTTAACCGCCAAAGTTCGCATCGGTCGCTATGGTGCGTATCTGGAGGTAGACGGCGAGGATGGCATCGTCAAAGCCAACATTCCGCAAGACCTGACTCCCTCAGATCTCGACCCAGAACAGGTACAAACCCTGCTGCGCCAGAAAATCGAAGGACCCGATAAGGTGGGTCTGCACCCGGAAACCGGAGAGCCGATCTATATGCTGATGGGTCAGTATGGCCCTTACGTGCAGCTTGGCGAAAAAACCGACGAGAATCCCAAACCCAAACGGGCATCGTTGCCCAAAGGGGTAAATCCGCAAGATTTGTCGCTCGACATGGCGGTCGGGCTACTGCGGCTACCGCGCCTGCTGGGCAACCACCCAGAAACGGGCGCAAAAATCCAGACAAACCTGGGTCGATTTGGTCCCTACGTGGTGCATGACCAGGGCAAAGACGGCAAAGACTATCGATCGCTCAAAAAAGAAGACGATGTGCTGACCGTTACCTTAGAGCGTGCCCTCGCCCTATTAGCAGAACCCAAAGCGGTTCGCGGTCGCGGCAAAGCGGCAGCGGCTCCGCTGCGGGAATTAGGGGCGCACCCAGAAGACGGCGAGCCTGTGAATATCTACGATGGACCTTATGGGCCATACATCAAGCACGGCAAAGTCAATGCGTCGCTGCCAGAAGGTCAAACCGTAGAAGCCATTCCGATGGATGTGGCGGTGCAGGCTCTGATCGAAAAAGCAGGCGCGAAGAAAGGGGGGCGATCGACCAGTAAAGCAGCAGGCAGCAAAACAGCAAGCAGTAAAACCACTAAAGCGGCTGCGGAAAAAACGACTAAAAAAACTACCAAAACTGCCGCTAAAACGACTAAGACCAAATCAACGACTGCTTCTGCGAAAAAATCTACTAAGACAAAGTAGACCGGGCGACAGTGAGGCGATCGCGTCCTACTGCCTTGCGGCAAAAATCTGTTCGACTGTCAGCGTCAACCCTGGGAAGGTGGGAGAGATGATTTGCCCGGTTTGAAACGATCGCAACTCATATTCTCCATCAACTAGGTTACAAACAGTGAAGGTCGGCTGTTTGGGGTTGCCGATGAAGCGCCGCCCCCCCAAAGCCGCATAGTCTATAATCCAAAATTCCTGGATGCCGAGGGCTTCGTAGTCTGCCAGTTTTTTAGAATAATCGTCGCGCCAGTTGGTAGAAACAACCTCAACAATGAGCTTGATGGACTTGCCGAAAGTCAAGATTGAGCCGCTCTCCCAGCGCGGTTCGTCAACTAGGGCGGGTTCATCTAAGACAATTACATCGGGTTCGTAGCCTGAATCGCCGTCGAGCGATCGAACAATGCACTCTCTGGGAATGAAGTAGGGGAGTTGAGCTTCGTCGATCGCGTAGTTCAACCTTTTGATGGCGAACCCTGCGACTTTAGAATGTTTTCCTCTCGGTTTTGGCATCTCAACAATTCTCCCGCGATGCAACTCGTAGCGATTTTCAGAAGATTCTGGTAGCCCTTCAATAAATTCATCGAAGCTGATGGGGGGTTCTAAAAATTGTGCAGTCATCATTTCACCTCAAGTGAACAAGCACGCTGATTTCGGCTGATTTCGGCTGATTTCGTCAATCGCCCACGTAAACAATCAAATCGATCTCAATATCGCCCAACCCTGCCAGCCCCGTCACGCCGATCGTCGTGCGTCCGGGTAGCTGATTTGGCTGAAAATAAGAGCGGTAGATTTCATTAACCGTGTCAATATCCCGAATATCGGTCAGGAAAATCCGCGCCATTGTGACGCGATCGAACCCAGTTCCACAGTGGTCTAAAACCAG
>JBBSFA010000252.1:0-5621 GCA_038239185.1 Elainellales cyanobacterium
CTGCTTCGCTGACTTTAGCGCAGCAAAAGCCGATTCTCGCGGCTTTTGCTCAGTTCAGCTTGATCGGGTTTGCGGCAGCCTATAGCTGGGTGGCACTCAAGGCTTTGCGCCGCAACTTCTATAGTTCTTCGCAGTTGATGGAGGACATGAGCTGGGTCACTCTGATTTTGCTGCTGTTTGCCACCCCTTGGCTGATGCCTTGGTATGCCTCAGTGCTGTTAACTTTTGCTGCCCTGATGCCTCAAAAGTACCTGTTCGGTTGGGTCAGCCTAGCGTTTGGGCTATCGAGCAGTACTCAGTATTTATTAGAGGGGCATGGGGCTTTGAAAAGCGCGGTGATGGTGGGACTGCCGATGTTGGTATTGATAGCGGGATCTAGAACGCTCACCGATCGATCGAGCCATCGCCCTTTGATCGAGCCGTCGCCAGAATCAGAGAAGGCGATCGCTCCTGTTACCCTCAGCCCGGCTGGTTTGGAGGCGGGTTCTGATAACCCAGCAGATTGAGACTCATCCTTCCAAAACTCATCCTTCCAAAATAGACACAACAGGTTTGCCACTGTCAATCTCTGCAAGATAGTGATACGCCCATTTTGTTTTTGGGATTACTGATGAAATGTTTGATGAAGTTTTGCTGAAGCTGGAGATCATGCGATCGAAAAGGGCAGCAGAAATATCTTTTTCAGACAAAAAATTGAAGGTAATTTTATATCCAACCCGATGCAAAACTGCTAAAGTCTTTACGCGGTTAGCCTTTGCGTGGTCAACGATTGGCTGAAACAATTTTATTCAAAAATGATTTCAACTTTTTGATAAAGTGGAACGTCGAAGAAAGTAAATCCTGACTCCCTTCTAAAAAAGACAAATCAAGCGAGACTGCTTCCGGCTAACCCCACTGGCTGTAGTCATCGGATTAAACAAACTGTTTTAAGCACCCCACTTGAAAGCGTCTAGCTTAAAGTATCAGCACAATGGTTTTACCCAAAATTTCCCGCTTCGGCTTCATTGCCGGACTTGTAGTTCTGCAATTTTTCTACACTCTGACCGAAAAAGTCACCCCGGACAGTTTAGCCGTTGGCGATCCGATCGCGTCTCATCCCGACTTGCAGGCTGGGGTTACTGCCCTCCAAGAGTTTTATGACCCTGAGACAGGGCTTTGGCGCACTGCCAAATGGTGGAACTCCGCCAATGCGTTAGAGACGATCGTGGATTACTCATCTGCAACGCGCAATCAAGCCGCCTATCAAGGCATCATCGCCAACACGTTTGACAAGCAGAAGCAGAGCAAATTCCTTAGCCCCTGGTTTCATGATGACGACGGCTGGTGGGCGCTCACTTGGATCAAAGCCTATGATCTAACTGGCGAACCGCAGTATCTAGAGATGGCAAAATTCATCTTTGAAGACATGAAGCAAGGCTGGGACTCGACCTGTGATGGCGGCATTTGGTGGCTGAAAAACCGATCGTATAAAAATGCGATCGCCAACGAGCTATTTTTGACGGTCGCGGCTCGCCTCCATCTCCGCACACCGGGAGACGCAGGCGCAGGCAGCTATTTGGACTGGGCAGAGAAAGAATGGAATTGGTTTCAGCAGAAAGGGCTGACGAATTCGAGCAACTTGGTCAACGATGGGCTAGACGAGAATTGCCACAACAACGGACAAACGACCTGGACTTACAACCAGGGGGTGATTTTGGGGGGGTTGGTGGATCTCTACAAAAGCACTGGCGATCCCAATTTGCTGACGAAAGCCGATGCGATCGCCCATGCTGCCATTACCACGCTAGCCCCGGATGGAATTTTGCGCGAATCTTGTGAGCCGTCCGACTGCGGCATTGACGGGTCGCAGTTCAAAGGAATTTTTATTCGCAATTTGTTCTATCTCTATCAGACGACAGGCAACCTGGACTATAAGGTGTTTATTCTGAAAAACGCGGATTCGATTTGGTCACAGAATCGTAACAGCACCAATCAGTTTGGCTTGACTTGGGAAGGTCCATTTGATAGTGCCGATGCAGTCCGACAGAGTTCTGCGATCGATGCGATCAGCGCGGCGCTAGCGCTAGGGCGCTAGATTCAGGAATTTTTGTGAGCATCGTTTTCGTTACCTAAATCAAGCTTAGCTAGGGAGGTTGCAGACTGTGAAAACAGAGTTAAATCCGATACAGATTCTTCTAGTGGACGACGAGGCGGAATTAACAGAGCCTTTAACTCGGATTCTGCAACGGCAAAGCTACGAAGTGGATGTTGCCCACGATGGACTCCAAGGCAGCCAGCTTGCCACCCAAAAAAAATACGATCTGTTGATTCTCGATTGGATGCTGCCAAATAAAACAGGGCTTGAAATCTGCCGGACTTTGCGATCGCAGGGTGATACCACCCCCGTGCTTTTTCTCACTGCAAAAGACACGCTAGACGATCGCGTAGACGGTCTAGACGCGGGCGCAGATGATTATTTGGTCAAACCCTTTGAGCTACGAGAATTACTGGCAAGAGTGCGGGCACTGCTGCGTCGCCCCACTATGTTAGAAGCCACTGCACCCCAAACGCCCTCGGTAGAGGGATTAGAACTGATAGAAAACCAACTCGCTTCACGGCATGGAAGGCTAATTGAACTTTCTGAAAAAGAAAGCCAGCTTCTAGCCTATCTGATGCAGCACCCCAATCAGCTCTTAACTCATGAACAAATTTATGATCACCTGTGGAGCGAAGGCGAAAAGCCAAGCAGCAATGTATTAGCCGCGCAAATTCGGCTGCTGCGGCGAAAAATTGAGGCTGATGGTGAATCAGCATTGATTCATACCGTATATGGAAAAGGATATCGATTCGGAAGAGGGGACGTATTTTAACACCCCCTCTTCTGAGAATTAGCCTGACACCAGTTCAGCCTAGATTACAAGACTGCTGCACTACTTTGCCTGCTCATGCTGCTTTTGGGGATCAGCGATGTATCGGAAATCAGGTTCGGAATTCCAAGGTCCGCGCTGATCTTTTTCGCCATTAGAGGAAAGATTGTAGTAAAGATCGACAGTTTCGTCGGGCTGAACATTGCCAAAGAACGGTTCATCCAGCTTGCCCAACGAATCCAACGCCTTCATAAACATTTTGGTGTGGGAAATCTCGCGGGTCAGCAGATGAACGAGCGTCTTCTTTGTTCCCTCATCCTCGGCAAGCTTGATCAACGCTTCATAAGTCTGACGAGCACCCGCTTCAGCCGCGATGTTTGCCCGCAGATCTCGTACTACGTCGCCGCCTTCATTGAGATAGTTGGCACTCCAAGCATTGCCTTGGCTGTCGAGAAAATGGGGTCCCATACCACGCACTGCAAACAAAGTGCTCTTGAAGGCTGCGGTTTGGTCAACGTTCTTTGTGTGGGACTCAATCAACTTGCCCACCATTTCCAAATGACCAAATTCTTCAATGGCAATATCTTGAAGCATGTCGCGGATGCCAGGATGCTCAATATGGAATGACTGCACCCAATATTGCAATGCCGCAGAAAGCTCGCCCGTAGCACCACCAAATTGTTCTAGCAACAGTTGAGCAAAGCGGGGATCAGCTTCGCTGATATTGACAACATGAATCGGATCTTTTTTGTGGAAAAACATTGAAACTCTCCAGAGTAAACTACGGGCAATCAAAAACGTAAAGTTAGCGCGATCGCAACCACTCACGATCGCCGCTAATCACTACAACCTAATACCAATTTACTGTGAAGCTGCACAAATCATTGAGAGCTGAAACCTTTGATTCAGGAGCTTTTCGAGCCTTTTAATTATGTGTAGCTTCATATAAAAATGGTATAAACTCAATCAAAATTCCTACAGATCCCTTAGCCTTTGGACTCTGCGGCACTGTCTTCTGCCTCTGCTTGCGCTTGACGAACCTTCGCTTCAGCCTGCTTTGCTCTTCCCTTCTCTTCAGCTTCCGGAACGCCAGCCACAAATCCTGCCCCTTCCTCGATCTTGCCCTCAATATTTTTGGCGGTTGCTTTTGCTTTTTCTTCCAAGCTCATCTTTCTGTTCCTAACGCTGCTTCTACAGGTTAGAAACGGAGCCGCTTTAAACCATCCTACTAAAGCTGTATTGAAAGCGATCGCGTCTCTGCTTGAGGAGTGACTTGCTTTTCGCCTACGCCAACCGCCTATAACCGTGGCAGCCTCAAAAGCTCTGTGGAAATGCCATCTTGATTGGAAGACAAAGTGACGATCGCTGGGAACAACGGCGCAGCCATCTGAAGGCAAATCTCTCGGATGCCAAACTCCTGCTCTAGCGAAGTTTGGATCTGTCGCAGCAGTCGATCTCGATCGCTGCCGTCGCGCAAGCTAGTCGTAAGCTCTGCGGTCAAAGCCTCTTGCCCTAGCGCGATCGTCCAGACTTTTAGCCGCTCAACGGTTTCCACCCCCTCAAAGCTCAACAAATGCGCCTGGATTTGCGGCAGGTCTAAATGGCTCGGCGTTTTTTCCAGCAGAATCTGCAAACTCTGACGAATCAAGGGCACTGCACTTACGCCAATCAACCCCGCTACGCCCAGACTAATCGCGCCATCTGCCCAGTTCCACTGAAACCGCCAGACCCCGATCGCCGCCACAATTACCCCCACCGAACTCACTGCATCTGCCACCATGTGCAAGAACGCGCCGCGCAGATTCAAATCCTGGTGGCTGTCGTCATGCAGCAAAAAGGCATTGAGGCTGTTGACCGCTAAGCCAACGATCGCCGTAATCAGCATGGGCAGGCTGAGAATCTGATCGGGGGGGGCTTGCAACCGAGCGATCGCCTCCCAGCCAATCCAGATTGCGACGAGGGCTAACCCGATGCCGTTGGCAAACGCTGCCAAAATCTCGACTCGACGATAGCCAAACGTTGCCTGATTAGATGCGGGAAAGCGAGCAATCCAGGTGGCTAACAGCGCTAAGCCTAATGCCAACGCATCAGAAATCATATGTCCCGATTCTGCCAGCAATGCCAAACTGTGGCTAAACCAGCCCACGGCAAGCTCGGCGATCGCGAAGCTACTAATCAACCCTAGCGCAATCCAAAGCTGCTTGGCTTTGGCTGCCGAAGCTTGGAGGTCAATATGATGCTGGTTGCAGCTTGCAGGGCAACCCAGATGATGTTGATGCATAAATCAGGGGGCGGGAGCGATCGAGATTTCGCTGTAGAGTGGCATTACAGGTAGAGTGGCATTACAGACATTAGCTTATCAGCAAGAAGCGATTCAGGGTCATACCAGCCCTCCCCAAGCATCAATGATACTCAGCATCCGTTTTTCACCTAGCCCCTTGATTCTTTGCACACCCTTGATTCTTTGCACACCCTTGATTCGGTTCTGCGTCAAACTAGTGTGAGAGCTTACAGTCGGTTTTACCCTCGTTAGAAACCCACAATTCCTTCAGGAGGGCATCAGTATGCTTGCCCACTCTGGCGCTGACGATTAACCCACTGTTGTCAGCGACACGCATCGCAATCCAACAGTCTCCCTTCTGTGAGTCTCCAACCGCACACTGTTTCTGTTTTTTTGGACGAATGACCACACCTCGTCGCTGACTAATTCGTCCACTTTCACCTGCTGCACTTCTCCATTATAGACTTGCTGCGCCTTGTGAGCGGCTTGGCGCA
>JBBSFA010000253.1:0-5610 GCA_038239185.1 Elainellales cyanobacterium
AGTTTCGCCATCCTCTACCGCACCAACGCTCAGTCGCGATCGTTTGAAGAACTGCTGGTCAAAAATGCAATGCCCTACACGATCGTCGGCGGCTTACGGTTCTACGATCGCAAAGAGATCAAAGATGTGCTTGCCTACCTGCGCGTGATTGCCAATCCCAACGATACGATCAGCCTGAAGCGGATCATCAACACGCCTCGACGCGGCATTGGCAAAGCCACGATCGATCGCCTAGAGCTAGCTTCTAGAGAGCTGAATACGCCGCTGTGGCAAATCCTTAGCGACGACACATCGGTGCAGACTTTGGCAGGGCGATCGGCAAAACCCGTGCTGGCATTTGCCAAGATGCTGAAGCAGTTTCAAACCCAGGTGGAAGATCTGCCTGCATCGCAAATTGTCCAAAGCGTCTTGGATGAGTCTGGCTATCTGACGGATTTGCGATCGCAGGACACCGATGAAGCGCTGGAGCGGGTGCAAAACGTGCAGGAGCTTTACAACGCGGTGCGGCAGTTTGAGGAAGAAAACGAGGAAACCAGTCTGCCGCAGTTTTTGGCAAACGCTTCGCTGGCTTCTGAGCTAGACAATCTGGACGAGCAGCAACAGCAGAAAGTCTCGCTGATGACTTTGCATTCATCTAAAGGGCTGGAGTTTCCCGTCGTGTTCTTGGTGGGACTGGAGCAGGGTTTATTTCCTAACTATCGATCGATGGAAGACCCCAAGGCGATCGAGGAAGAACGACGGCTATGCTATGTCGGCATCACCCGCGCCAAAGAGCGCCTGTTCCTCTCCCATGCGCGGGAACGCCGACTTTACGGCAATCGCGAACCCGCCAGCCCGTCGCTGTTTTTGGGCGAACTGCCAAGGGAACTGCTGCTGAGCAACACGGCAACCGCGATTCCCAGAAAGATGACTACGCCGATTAGCGAAGTCAAACGGCAGCAGACGGATCAACCCGGAACGCATGAAAACGATTGGACAGTGGGCGATCGCGTGATCCACCGGGCCTTCGGCGAAGGCAAGGTAACCAATATTTTTGGAGCCGGAAACAAAATCTGTCTGGCAATCCGGTTTCCGGGACTGGGACAGAAGATCGTTGATCCAAAAATTACGCCGTTGCAGCGATCGGAGTAATTCTACGAGCTTGAACAAGGAGCAATAGAAAGAGGAGTGCTAGAAAGAGGAGTGCTGGAGTTTGAATGGGATGCTTGGAAGGCGAAAGAGAATCAACGTAAACACGACATTAATTAAGGAGTTAGAAAAGAATTTAAGACATATCTTCAATGTCGCGCAGATGTAGATTCAGCGCTTCGATCGACACCTGAATCTCCCGAAATGAAAGCGCTAGAGAAACCGTCATCAGAATTAAGCTGATTGCAAACAGCAGTTTGCCCATCCAAATTAAGCCACTAAACAGAAAAATCATGCTGACCACGCAAAGCAGCAAACTCGAAACGCCGATCGCCTGCATGTTGCGAATCAGCCGCAAGCGATAGCGCAAGCTGGCAATTTCCTGAAGCACAGCCGGATTGGGCATTGTTTTTTGGTTGGCATGAAGCGTGCGAACCACAGAAGACAGTGCCAAAAAGCGATTAGTATAGGCAAGCAGCAGCACTGAAACCGTTGGGAACAGTAGCGCGGGCGTGGTCAGCGTGAATTCCATAGGGTGGCTTTAGGTTAAGATTGTTCCTCCCATTAGCCGCTGATAGCGATACTCTAGTTCCGATCGCATCAGCGCCCAACGCTCCAGGGTTGCATCTAGTTCTATCACTCTTTCGGCAGCTTCTCGTGCTACTTCTAATACCGCTTGATCTTCAACTAAACTGGCAAGCGCGAAATCGGGCAAGCCCGACTGGCGAGTTCCCAGCACTGCACCCGGACCTCGGAAACGCAAATCCATCTCAGAAATAAAGAAGCCATCTTGCGATTGCTCTAGGACTGTGAGCCGCTGCCGCGCCGTCTCCGCTTTGGAGCTACTCATTAGCAGGCAAAAAGACTGATCCGCGCCGCGCCCCACCCTGCCGCGCAATTGGTGCAACTGCGACAGCCCAAACCGCTCGGCATGTTCAATCAGCATCACTGAGGCGTTCGGTACATCGACCCCCACTTCTACCACTGTCGTAGACACTAAGATCTGCGTCTGGTTGTCGCGAAACAAAGTGATTGCCTCATCTTTCTCTGCCGAAGTTAGGCGACCGTGCAGCAGCCCCACTTTGAACTCCGGGAAAACAGTTTCCTGGAGATGCTGATACTCTTCCAATGCCGACTTTAAATCCAGCTTTTCCGATTCCTCCACCAGCGGCAGTACTACATAAACTTGCCGCCCCTGAGCGACTTCGCGCCGAATCAGATCGTAGGCATGGGCGCGATCGCGTCCAGTCAGCGCCGTAGTTTGAATTGCTTTGCGTCCAGGAGGCAACTCGTCGATTTGGCTAACATCCAAGTCGCCGTGCAGCGTCAGCGCCAAAGTCCGGGGGATCGGCGTAGCGGTCATGGTCAGCACATGTGGAGAGTTGCCCTTTTGCTGAAGTCGGGCGCGCTGCTGAACCCCGAAGCGATGCTGTTCATCGATCGCCACCAAGCCCAGCTTTTGAAACTGCACCGGATCTTCAATCAGCGCGTGCGTGCCCACCAGCAGCGGCAGTTCACCTGTAGCAAGCTGGGCGTGGATTTGCTTCCGCTTGCTGGCTTTGGTCGATCCGGTCAGCAGCTCGACAGGCAGATGCAACAGGTTAAACCACTCCACCAGCTTGCGATAGTGCTGTTCTGCCAAAACTTCGGTGGGAGCCATCAATGCCGCCTGATAGCCCGACTGAATCGCCGCCAAAATTGCCACGACCGCCACCACGGTTTTCCCAGACCCGACATCGCCCTGCACCAGTCGATTCATTGGCGCTGGCTCTTGCAGATCGTTCAGAATGTCATTGATCACACGCTGCTGTGCCCCAGTCATCTGAAACGGCAGCACTTGATAAAACTGCTCGATCAGCTTGCCCGTCGGCGCGATCGCAGCGCTAGTTTGCTCCTGCCGCTGGAGTTTCCGCCGTTTCAGCAGCCCCAGTTGCAGATAAAAGAATTCATCAAACACCAGCCGATGCCGAGCTTGAGCCAATGCCGTCGCGTCCGGCGGGAAATGGATGTGGGCGATCGCCTCTTGCAATCCCGTCAAGCCATATTTCGATCGCAGTCCTTCTGGCAGCGGCTCCTGAAGCTGCGACACTGCGGGTAAAGCCGCCATGACAGCCTTCCGCACTACATCCGCCGGAACGCCCTCGGTGAGCGGATAGACGGGCACGACTCGCCCCACTTTCATCGAGTCGATCGAGGCTCCAGAGTGGTCAATCACTTCAATTTGCGGGTCTTCTAAAGTCACGCCGTATTTGTCTTGCTTGACTAGCCCCGATGCGGCGATCGTCGCACCGACAGGATACATCCGCTTCTGCTGTTCTTGCCAGCCGCGATTCTGGAAGCGCGCACCCGGAAAAAAGCGATTCAGCTTGAGCTGTCCGCTTTGGTCTTGGATCACTAGCTCGAAAATGGTCAGCTTTGGATTACGCGGACTGTTGAAGCAGTTGCAGCGTTTGACCTTGCCGACGATCGTCACCGTCTCGCCTGGTTCAAGCTGCCGAATATTGATCTGTCGCGCATAGTCGATGTGATCGCGCGGATAGTAATATAGCACGTCTTTGACGGTGTACAGCCCTAGCTTCGCCAGCCGATCGCTGTTTTTTGCCCCAATGCCAGGTAGATAGGTGATTGGCTGATCGAGGCGGAGTTCTACCTTGGGTTTTGGCTCTACGATCGGCGTGGTGCGCGGCACTTTCGCAGGGACCGCTTGTGTCGATGGACTTGAACCCTGATCTAACTCTTTGCGGGCTAGATAAACAAATCGACGAGTATCAGCAACCAAGTGCTGCCGCTCGGCAAACGTCAGCTCAGAGTAGCGAGCAAACTCCTGGGCGATCGCCTGCGATTTGACGCGATCGGTGGGTGGCAATTGTTCAGAGGGCTGGCTCAAGCTAAAGCTCAGAAACTCGCTAAAGCGGTACTGCTTGCCCAGCAAATCATTGAAGCCTTGATCGGCTTCAACGGCAAGGGCTTTTTGCAGGCGCTCCCAGTCCATCGCTTCTCCTTTTCATCGGTGGTTTAGTTTGAATTATGACTCCTCAAACCAGCTAGATCTCCAGGCAGTTTCAGCTTGGGCGATCGCTTTTTCAGTTTGGTGTTTCTGATACTCACGCCCTAGTTTAGAGAGCTGAGCCATCAGGCTGCGGATTTTCGATCGCCAAATGCCAATACTGGCATCGCTAAATTCAATTTCCGCCAGCCGCAATCGAATCGTCAAAAGCTGAGTAATGCTCGTCTCTTCGCCGGATTCGCTTTCAACCAGCAGGCTCAGCAGATTGGGTGGACTGGCAGCAGTTTCAGCGGCAACATCCGATTTGGCGGCAACTTCCAACACGGGTTCGGGCAATCGGCTAGGCAGGATGTTTGCCTGCTGCAACAGCCGATTGGCAGCGTGAGATAGAGATTGGAGTTGCTGTACGATCGATCGCTCTAACTCGTCTTGCCAGTGGGCGATCGTCCTAGGGAAAATGGGCAATTCTGGGCTAGGGGATTCTGCACCAGCCAGGGTATCTGGATCTACAGGCAAATCTGTAAAGCGTTCCGTGAACTGACTAAAATCTGAAGCGTTTTCTTGAATCAGGGCTTCAAACGCATTCATTTCTGAATCTGCGATCGTTGCCTCAGTCTCTTGCCCCGCAGGATTCCAAGCTTCAGCTCCGCTCGAATCATTTCGCTCTAGTTCTGCGATCGCGGCAGCCTTGGCTCTCGCTTTTGCCCTGTCTCTTGCCTGCTCTTTTACTGCTGCTAGCTGCCGCTGCGAGACGCTGAAAGCCTGTACCGTTTGCAGTTGGTCTTGGAGCTGAGTCTGAGTCTGTTTGGCAAGACGCTGAAGCGACTGCTGAAGGTTTTGCCGCTGGCTGACCGATAGCTGCAAAAATTGATTGGGATAGCCGCGCGTGCAAAGGTGATAGCTTGCCAGGATGAACTGTTGCCGCACTGCTTTGCCTAGTACCGCTAAATATTGGCAATAGGTGTCCTGAAACTCGATCGCGATCGCAGAAACCGATCGATCTAAGGCTTGAAGCTCTTGTTCAATTTGCTGAACGGGTCGAACCATTGGGAAGTGCTAAGGCTTTAGTTTGCGGACAGGCTAGAGAGGATAGCCAAATTCTAGAGTAAACAATTTTCTGAGTTGAGTCCAAATCCTGAAAACAATAGGCGATCGCACCAGTCCTTCAACCGATTGGCGATCGCCCATTATTCGAGTTACCTAGTCTGAGTGGATCAGCAAAAAGAAACTGCCTTAGCGATCGGCACTATTTCTTTTTCTTCTTTTTGTCAGATTTTTCAGATTTTTCAGGCTTAGTTTCAGCTTGCGGTGCTTCAGGCTCAGCCGGAGCTTCAGCTTGCGGTGCTTCAGGTTCAGCCGGAGCTTCTGGGGCAGGAGCGATCGCCGCTTCACTCGCGCCAGTCTGAGCGGCTACTTCAGCCGCAAAATCTTCTGTTACCTTCTCAATGCCTTCGCCCATGACAAACCTGACAAAC
>JBBSFA010000254.1:0-5602 GCA_038239185.1 Elainellales cyanobacterium
GCGGTTTCCTGCACCGTTCGCCGCAACTGCTGCCAAGGAGTTTCGATCGCCATGAATTCGGTTGCGCCATACAAACTGGTGAGACTGATATCGGTCAGGGCAGTTCGCGCATCGCCCGACGGCGGCTTCGATCGCTTGGACGATCGCCCGGTCGGTTTGCCGACGATTTCCACATACGCCACCGTATCGTCGGGCTGAATTCGGGTCTGGGTGTCCCATTGGTAAAACGCCCGCGACGGGACTTCGGTCACAGGCGCGGCGCGGTAGCTGAGTAGCCGATAGGTTTTCCGGTGCAGCGCGGTCGCTCGTCCGCCGTCAAAGCGATCGCGGGGCTGCACCGGCTGCTCGATCACTTGCAGCCGCATGTCGCCAATGTCGAAATAGCCCAAAATTCCTTCCCGCAGTCCGGCTAGGGCAAATGCCGCAGCGGGCAATCCCGTTGGTTCAAAGGCGACAAAATTGCCCAACCGCTGTTTCAGCAGCAGGTTCAGACTTTGCCGAGACGATCGCACGACCAGCCGCACATCAGGATTGAGCCGCCGCGCTGCGATCGCCGTTTCGATGTTTACGCTTTCGTCACTGGTGACAAGCAGAATGGCGCGACATTGCAGAATGCCCGCCTTCAGCAGTACCTCATCATTGCGGCAGTCGCCCACGATCGGCGGTTCTGCCAGCAGACTGGGCAGATCATGCACTTCCCATTCATTTTGCTGCTGTCGATCGATCGCTGCCACATGAATTTCAAACTCACGCAATGCAAACCGCCGCAAGTTCAAAACGCAGTACTGCCCCAAATCCCCCAGCCCGCAAACGATGAAGCGATCGGTGTCTGGAGGAGCAGCGGGCGCAGGCAACGCCTGATCCGCAGCCTGAAGCAGTGTAGGAGAGACACCAGCTACGAAAGTTGAGGCAGCCGAAGAAAGAGTATAGTTCCAGAGCGGTACGGGCTGATTTCCCTGATAGCCAAACAGCCGCACCGTTTGCAGCGAGCCAATCTGAAGCGTAGGCAGGTGAGCTTGGACAAAGGCGATCGCCTGCTGCTGGTCGGGGGCAGGACTGACAAAGCGAAGATTTAGTGTGCCGCCGTGCCAATCCACGCCGATCGAAGTATTTGGCTCGGCAAAAGCACGGTTTAGCAAGGTGGCAATGGCTTGGCGATCGCCGTTTTTTGCTAGCTCTGCAAGATTGATCGCAAAACTGGTTGAGAAAGAAGTGGGGAGATTAGTTTGGGTCATGGGTCACGGAGACAACGCCTCACTTGAATCTTATGCAAGATCCAAAGCAATGGCTTGCGATTCACAATCCCCTGCCGACTCAGAAAGCCTAAATGACCCAGTGTCCTCTGCGGCGAATGGTCTGTTCTCTCAGAGCATCTCCAAGCTGAGCTTCAGAAATTAGACGCTGTTCCATCAGCAGTTCGCCTAGCTTTTTAGCTTGGCTTTGCTGTTTGGTCAAAGCGTTTTCTAACTGTGGCGGCGTGATGAATTTATTGTGGGTGAGAACCCAGCCGAGCGGGGTTTTGTCTGTCTGAGATTTCTCTGCCTGAGACTTTTCCGACTGAGAAACCGAAATAAAGCGAGAGACGAAGCCCTCTGCGGCAGTTCCGGGGTTCTCAAAATTTGCACTGGTGCAAGCAAAGGTGAAAGAAGCTGACATACTGCGAACCTCCGAAACTCCGGGGAAACTAGTGTTTGGTGGGGCTTTGTGGCGATCGGATTAAAAAGGATATTGCCCACATCCTTGTTAATCTATCGGGAGGCAGCAGGTGAATTATGCACTTTGAGCGGGCAGTTTATGTTTTCTTTTCATGATTTTTGGGTGTCAAGCCCAGTGCCATTCGGTGATGCCGCCTGGTTTGTCGATCAGCACGACCCCTTGGGCTTTCAGCTCATCGCGGATGCGATCGGCTTCGGCAAAGTTGCGCGATTGTTTGGCGACCTGCCGTTGGCTGATCAACGCTGCCACATCGGCATCGGCAAGGGTGGCGATCGCAGCCTCTTCCGGCGTTGCCTCTAGTCCCAACACCTGCGCCAAGACGACTAGCGTTTGCCAGGAGGCGCGCAAAGCCTGGGGATCAGCTTCAGTTTTGCCTTCGTGCGTCAGGATGTTGCCCTGTTTGCCTAACTCTTTGGCGATCGCAAACAGCACCGCTAAGCCGCTAGAGGTGTTGAAGTCATCATCCATTGCGGTTTGGAACCGCTGCACGGCTTCGCTGCCTGCTTCCAAGCCATCAGGAATTCGCATCGCGGCGGGATCGCCAAACGATCGATCCTCCGTGTCCGTCCAGCCCAGGGTCTTGCCAAACTTGTAGCCAAACAGCAGCCCGTCTTTGATCGTCTCCCAGCTCCGTTTGGCAGAGTCGATCGAGTCGTCGGTAAAGTCGATCGGGGTGCGGTAGTGGGCTTGCAGCACGAACAGCCGGATTGCCATTGGTTCCGGCGCATTGGGTGCATCTAGCAGGGCGCGAATTGTCGTGAAGTTGCCCAGCGATTTGGACATCTTTTCGCCGTCCACGTTGACCATGCCGTTGTGCATCCAGTAGCGGGCGAGCGGTTTTCCAGTTGCCGCTTCCGATTGGGCGATCTCGTTTTCGTGGTGTGGAAACTCTAGATCGGAGCCGCCGACGTGAATATCGATCGTTTCGCCCAGGCGATCGCGCACCATTGCCGAGCATTCGATATGCCAGCCCGGACGGCCCGCGCCCCAAGGCGATTCCCACGAGGGTTCTTCAGGCTTGGCAGCTTTCCAGAGGACAAAATCCGAAGGATCTTTTTTCTTTTGAGCTTCGGGATCAACCTCAACCCGTCCGCTTGCGCCTGCCTGCATGTCTTCTAGCTTGCGCCCAGAAAGCTTGCCGTACTGCGGAAAGCTGCGGACGCTGTAGTAAACATCGCCTTCTGAGGCATAAGCCGAACCTTTCTGCTCTAGCTCCTGAATCAACCGCTTGATCCCATCTAGCGTATGCGTCGCTCTGGGATACTCATCGGCTTCCAGAATATTCAGCCGCGCCATATCCTCAAAGTAGGTCTGGATGTAGCGCTCCGAGACTGCTTCCATCCGATCGCCCGTTTGCCGCGCCCGCTTCAGGATTTTGTCGTCAATGTCGGTAAAGTTCTGCACGTAGCGGACGTTGTAGCCGCGCCACAGCAGATAGCGCCGCACCGTATCCCAAACAATGTACGATCGCGCATGTCCGAGATGGCAGTAGTCATAAACCGTAACGCCGCAGCAATAGATCTTGATGCTGCCAGGTTGCAGCGGCTCAAAGGGTTCTTTGCGGCGACTGAGCGTGTTGTAAAGCGTGAGCATGGGGAATTTTGGGAAACGGGCAACGATCACCTGCGACCTAAGCACACGTCTTGAAACGAACAGGTGATAATAAAGATAATAATCAACTATCCTAGAAGTTTTTGATGAATTGGCTATGACCTCAGCAGTGACTTCCAGCCCCACTCCAAGCCCAGACTCCCCGATGGATGATGCCAAGCACGGACTTCCCGTCACCATCATCACCGGATTTTTGGGCAGCGGCAAAACGACCCTCTTGAACCACATCCTTGCCAATCAAGAAGGGCTGAAAACTGCCGTATTAGTCAACGAATTTGGTGAGATTGGCATCGATAACGAACTGTTGATCACGCTCGACAACAGCGACGACAACATGGTGGAACTCAGCAATGGCTGCATTTGCTGCACCATCAATAACGATCTGGTGGAGGCAGTCTACAAGGTGCTAGAGCGCCGCGATCAAATTGATTATCTGGTCGTGGAAACCACAGGACTGGCTGATCCCCTGCCGATCGCACTCACTTTTTTAGGCACAGAACTCCGCGATCTGACCCGGCTCGATTCGATCGTGACGTTGGTCGATGCTGAAAACTACAGCCTGGATTTGTTCAACAGCGAAGCCGCCCACAATCAGATTCTCTACGGCGACATCATTCTGCTGAACAAAACGGATCTGGTCGATGAAGCTGACCTGGATTCTCTGGAGCTAAAGATCCGCGATGTCAAAGAGGGAGCTAGAATCCTCCGCACCCAAAAATCGCAGGTTCCACTGCCGCTGGTGCTGAGCGTCGGTCTGTTTGAGTCAGACAAATACTTTGAGCCAGAGCAAAAAGGGCACGATCACCACGATCACCCCGATCATGACCATGACCATGACGATCACGCGCATCACGACCATGACCACCACGATCATGCTGCCCATGCGGCTCATGACGATCATTCCGCTTGCGATCATGATCATGGACATTGTGAGCATGATCACGATCATGACCATCATCACCACTCCAATCACCTGGAGATTGACGGCTTTACCTCGGTGTCCTTCCAGAGTGATCGCCCCTTCGCCATCAAGAAGTTCCAGCATTTCCTGGATACTCAACTGCCGTCAACCGTGTTCCGAGCCAAGGGCATCCTCTGGTTTGACGAAAGCCCGAAGCGTCATATCTTCCACCTAAGCGGCAAGCGCTTCTCATTGGATGACGAAGACTGGAAAGGGCAACCCAAAACTCAGGTCGTGCTGATTGGGCAAGAGCTAGATCATGAGACTTTGAAAAAACAGCTAGAAGCCTGTCTCTGCATCCCTTCTACCAATCGGGGCAAAGGGTTCGGCAAGTAAGAAACTGCAAAAAGGCGATCGGCTGGATTAAGCTCCAGCCGATCGCCTTTTTGATAAATTCATTTGAGTCGTGAGAGCCTAAACCTGAATTCCCAAGTAAGTCTTGCTCATATACTTGGTCAGCCGCTTCAGCGGATTCGTTGCCTGATCGAGCTTGCCGATCGACTTTTCCATTCCCAGGATCAGGGCAAACTGAGCATCTGACAGCTCACCCGCCTGATGTTTTTGGAACGCATCCACCACGGTCACCAGATCGTCCACCGAAAAATCGTAGCCGCTCTTGGTGGCAAAGTCCGCCACCACAGGAGCCATTTCTCCCTTCAAAGCCTCTGATTCTGCGGCATCTAGCTCAGCAGCACTGCTGATATTGCCATCGCCAACGCCTAACAACCTCTCTAGCTGGTGGCGCAAAGCTTCATCTTCGGAGGTCTTTTGCATGAATTGCAGCACTGTTGAAGTTGACATATTAAGTTGCGCTATATATCACGAAATGGTTCGCCAAGATTATAGCAAGCCCAACCGCGATCGCTGGTTAATAAAAGCTGAAGGTAATACCTTACTTTGAGCGGAATTTGAGTTAAGTCTTAAGTTGAACGATCGAACGCCACTGCTTTGTCCGCCGTCATGCTGCCAAACAACTGCTTGACCTGCTTCCAGGCATCTGCTGCCGCTTCGGGATTATAAACAGAGCGCTGGTCACAGAAAAAGCCGTGTTCGGCATTGGCATAGCGGAAGATGCGATGGGGAACCTTCTGGGCGGTGAGTTCTGTCTCGATCTGGTCAACCTGCTCGGCGGGAATTGAAGTGTCCTGCATGCCAAAAAAGGCGTAGAGTGTGCCTTTGATATCTTTGGTGTAAGAAAGAGTTGGTGCGCCGCCGCCCGGAGTCCAATTGGTGATGCCTGCTCCATAGAGCGAGGCGGTTGCCTTAATATCTGGCAGCGTTGCCGCCAAGTACACAACATGTCCGCCAAAGCAA
>JBBSFA010000255.1:0-5586 GCA_038239185.1 Elainellales cyanobacterium
AGTCCACATCGGCACTTCGATGCCGATGCGGTGCAGGCGATTGATCATCTCCATCACAGCAGCAGGATTGCCGATCGCAATTAGCCGCACTTTTGATCCGCCTGTGGGTAAAGCGGGCAGATTCAAGGGAGAGAGCAGATCACGGATGCGATCGTCTAAATCAGGATTTGTGGCAGCAGATGAAACTGTGGATGGATTGGGTTCCATCCCGGTACTTTTGAAATTACGCATGGGAATATTCTCCTGGGATTTTAGGTAGGAAACCCAAAAACCTAGCCACCCCGCGCCAGCATGACAGAGGGTGGCTAAAAGGGGTAAAATCCCCTAAGCCTCCGAACTGGCTAGAACAGTCGTGGGTTAGCTGCCTATCGCCTGGACTCAACAGTCGATAGGTAGCGCGACTCGAAAGCCGCGACTAGGTTGTCTGGGAGTTCAGCGCGTCTGGTGTAAAAAAAGAGCGCTATAAGAAAATTAGAGTACGGTATTGCGATCGCTTCGTCAAGTCTAGTGCAGAGGATTTTTGGAGGATTGGGGCGATCGAGTTAGTAATCTTTACAAGCGATCGGATTAAGCAATTTTGACTTTGGGCTGGAATCTTAAGCAAATTGACCCATTGCTTATTCAAACCGCAGTTTGCTTACTCATCTTGGGCGATCGCTTATTCATTTCAGTAGTTTCCGCAAGCAAAAAGCCTGTTTGCTTACTCAAACCGCAGTTTGTTAACTCATTTCGGTAGATCGCGCACTCATTTTGGTAGTTTCCGCAAGCAAAAAGCCTTTTTGCTCATTCAAACCGTAGTTTGCTAACTCATTTCAGTAGATCGCGCAGTCATCAGCTCCATTACCTTGTAGCAAAAGTGACAGGCAATTTGCCGAAAATTCGCTCAGGCTGATCTATTCAGCAACCCCTTAACCTAGAGAATATCAACCCTAGCGAACCACAAGGTCTTCTACTATGGCACGCCGAAAAAGAACCTCTCCCGTGTTAGAAAAAGCTGTACGCCGCATGGCTGGCATGAATTCTATCGATCCCAATCTAGATGTAGGCAACGGACTCACCCTCGCATCATTCTCAACCCTGCTCGAAACCATGCGAACCAAGGAGAACGCCTACAACACCGCCCTTTCTACCCTGGATAAACACTATCGGGAAATGCTAGAAACCGAGCGCGAATTGTCTGATATGGCAGAACATATGCTGCTAGGCGTTGCCACCAAGTTTGGCAAAAGCAGCGTGGAATATGGCATGGCAGGCGGCGTTCCCAAAAACCAACGCCACAAAGGACTACGCGGCGAATCGCCAACCCCCAGTTCTGCACAACCCACCTTCATTGCCAGCGCAAATGGCAACAGCAGTGCCACCAGCACCCCAAATGGCAAGACAGCCGCCGCAATCACCTAGGCTGAGCGGTTGGCATTCATTCAAGATAGCCCCCTCCCTGTGTCTCCCGTGGGAGGGGGAATCCGCCGTTTCTAGAAATTTGAGCAATACTGGTAATCAAAATGAGTTCATTTCGCATCAACTATGGATTTTCGAGGCATAGAGACACCGCGCTTAGAATGGTCTGGAGATTGCTTGGCGATCGGGCTGTTTGAAGACAGTTTAGAGCTGACGGGCGATCTGGCAGAGCTAGATCAGAAGCTATCGGGAACGCTAGCAGAGCTGATTGATGAAGCTGAGTTCAAGGGCAAAGAAGGTAGCAGCGCCGTGACGCGAGTCGGTGGCAACAGCCCCATCCGCAAAGTGGCGATCGTGGGCTTGGGCAAAGCCGAGTCGCTGAAGCTGGAAACCTTACGGCGAGCCGCCGCCGCCGTGGCAAAGCTAGCCAAACGCGAGAAGGTGAAAACCCTCGGCATCAACCTACCCGTTTGGCACGATCAGCCCGCGCTGTCGGCACAGGTGATCGCGGAAGGCATGGAGCTGGCATTGCATCAAGACAGCCGCTTTAAGTCCGAAGACGAGAAAGGGCTGAAGCTAGAGCAGGTGGATCTGTTGGGCTATGGCGACCAGACGGAGGCGATCACCCGTGCGCGGCAAATCAGTCTGGGTGTGATTCTAGCGCGGGAACTCGTGGCGGCTCCAGCAAATATCGTCACGCCGATTACGATGGCAGAAGCAGCCGAAGCGATCGCCCGTGAGTATGCCCTAGAGCTGCAAATCCTGGAAAAAGCAGACTGCGAAAAGCTCGGCATGGGGGCTTTTTTGGGCGTGGCACTCGCCTCAGATCTGCCGCCCAAGTTCATCCACCTGATCTATTGTCCAACTGGGAAGCCGCGCAAGAAGCTGGCGATCGTCGGCAAAGGGCTAACGTTTGACAGCGGCGGACTCAACATTAAAGGGGCAGGCAGCGGCATCGAAATGATGAAGACAGACATGGGCGGCGCGGCGGCAACGTTGGGCGCAGCCAAAGCGATCGGGGCATTAAAGCCCGATGTCGAGGTTCACTTCATCAGCGCTGTGACCGAAAACATGATCAGCGGTCGCGCTATGCACCCTGGCGATATCCTGACTGCCTCAAACGGCAAAACGATCGAGGTCAACAACACCGATGCCGAGGGTCGGTTGACTTTGGCGGATGCGCTGGTCTATGCCGACAAGCTGGGCGTGGAAGCGATCGTCGATTTGGCAACGCTGACGGGAGCCTGTGTTGTGGCATTGGGCGACGACATTGGCGGCATGTGGACGGCGGATGATGCGATCGCCGCTCAGATTACCGAGGCTTCGGAACAAGCGGGCGAGAAATTCTGGCGGATGCCGATCGAAGAGAAATACTTTGACGGGCTGAAGTCGGTGGTGGCAGATATGAAGAACACAGGACCGCGTGCGGGTGGCTCCATCACGGCAACGCTGTTTCTGAAGCAGTTCGTGAAAGATACGCCTTGGGCGCATTTGGATATAGCGGGTCCCGTTTGGACAGACAAGGAAAATGGTTACAACAACGCAGGCGCAACGGGCTATCCGGTGCGGACTTTGGTGAATTGGGTTCTCAGCTAAATAGAGTCAGTAATTTTACGTAGGATGTGTTAGCGCAGCGTAACGCATCGTTTTCAGCGCTTGATGCGTTACGGCTAACGCCTAACGCATCTACGAAATTCGAGGTTATTAAATCCTCATTCCTCAGTTGATATGACTTCCAAACTCGAAGAAATTTACAACTTCGTCCCAATCTCAGAGACGATCGCCACCTCTGGACAGCCGACTCCAGAGCAGTTTGCCGCAATCAAGGATGCAGGCTATGAAACGATCGTCAATTTAGCCTTACCGACTTCTACCAATGCCATTCCCAATGAACAGGCGATCGTAGAAGCATTAGGCATAGACTATGTGCATATTCCTGTGATTTGGGAAGAACCGACTTTAGAGGATCTCGATCGCTTCTTTGGGGAATTAGAGCGCGATGCAAATCAAAAAGTGTTTGTGCATTGTGCGATGAATATGCGGGTGTCTGCTTTTATCTATCTCTATCGCATTCTGCGTCAGCAGGTTGCGGAAGAGACCGCGAAACAAACGATGGCACAAATCTGGGAACCCAACGAAGTCTGGCAGGCTTTCATTGCCACCGCGAAGCAGCGCGCTCAAGCTTAGTAGATACAAGCTTGCCTTGCCGATCGCTTAGAATAAAGCAAAGAAGTCAGAATAGGCATAGGAACCATGACTAGTGCGATCGTCTTTAGCGAAGGGCAAGTGATAATTCCTAAGGAGATTCGGGATTATCTAAAATTGGCAACGGGCAGTAAGGTTGACTTTGTGATTGACAATGAAGGGCAGGTCAAAATTATTCCTTTGAATGTTCCGGTTGAAAGCCTATCAGGACTGTTGCATCGCCCTGATAGAATTGCTGTCACCTTAGAGGAAATGGAGTCAGCGATTCAACAGGGAGTATCCCAGTGATTGGGTTGGATACCAATGTGATTGTGCGTTATTTCACCAGAGACGATGAAATTCAATGGCAACAATCAGTCCAATTCATTCAAAGCGGCGAGCAGTGTTTTATTTGTAATATTGTCCTGTGCGAAATAGTTTGGGTACTCAAATGATCTCCCTATAAATATAATAAAACGCGCAACAAATGGGTTGTAGCGAAACAATAACCTTCGATCGCAAGCTTGAAGGTGAAAAGGGATTTAATTGTTTATGAGCTTGCGATCGCTCCTGGAGGAATGAAGATTTGGATAGAGACGATTGTAAGCGTGGCTAAGGCGGATAGACTCTGTCGTAGCCACGCTTACAATCGTCCTGTTTAAACTAGGAGAAAGTTTAAGGATTCCGCCAACGAGTCGCAAACTCGGTCAAGAGGACGATCGAAATCTGGGCTTGCAGCCATTCTAACGCCGCCGTAGTTTGGGGAGATTGATGCTGCTGATAAGCCCCAAAGAAATCGGGTAAATGACGCTCTCCGACCAACCGGAACAACCGTCCCCAAGTTTGCTCGCCCACAATGCCATCAGCCAGTAAGCCTTGCGTTCTCTGAAACCTGATCACAGCCGCTCTAGTGCCCGAACCAAACTCTCCATCTGCGACCAAGGTAGCACCCGCAGCATTCAACAGCCTTTGCAAGCGGGCAACCGTAATGCCGCGATCGCCCTGCTGCAAGACTGGATCGGGCTGAATCACCGCATTATCCCAGCGCTGCATGAATTCTCGCAGAATCGGATAAACAATCTGTGCTTCTAGCCATTGAACCGCAGTCCGCTGGTGGGGAAAGCGATCGGGCTGATAGTTCAACCCGACATCCACGAGTCTAATCGGCACGACTACTGGCTTCCGGAGTGCTGCCCAAGTGCTGGAACCCACGATGCCATCGGCGATTAAGCTATTTTGCTGCTGAAACCTAATCACAGCCGCCTCAGTTGTGGCTCCAAAATCGCCATCAACAACTAAATTAGCGCCCTTCGCGTTCAGCAACGTTTGCAGCTCACGCACGGCTGCACCCTGGTTGCCTTGTGCCAGAATTGGATCGGAAACGGTAGACTGAAGATTAGACACGACTTGCTTGGTAGACATAATGAAATATTTGAAAGTAACTCAGATAGGACATGAAAATTTGAATTGTTTTCTCTCAAATCGAATTTGAGAGCAGTCGGCGGTTGCTCCTGAGCTTTTCTCTGGCGAAACACCGATACTTATAAGATAAAGGCTGCCCTAAAGCCTGCATATTACCCACGCGGGTGAGATCCTGAATCGAGTCATATTCCCTGCATCAGTGTCACCTGCAACACATCTCAAAGCACAACCTTTTTGAGATGATTCTAAGTACCTGTATCCGCCGATCGCCATGCCTAGAACCAAGCCAACCAAGCCTTCTGAGATCAACCTGACCGATTCGCAGTATTACATCAGCCGCGAACTGGGCTGGCTGGAATTCAATCGGCGCGTGCTGAGTGAAGCCCTTGATCCGCGTACGCCCCTCTTAGAGCGGCTTAAGTTTACAGCAATCTTTAGCTCCAACCTGGACGAATTTTTTATGGTGCGGGTGGCGGTGCTCAAAGAACAGGTGAAGGCACAGGTGAGCAGCTTGACCCCAGATGGGCGATCGCCCCAGGATCAAATTGATGCCATCAGCCCAGTATTGCGCCCAATGGTGAT
>JBBSFA010000256.1:0-5559 GCA_038239185.1 Elainellales cyanobacterium
CTGGCAGCTAAATAACACCTGAACAGGCATCGTGTGAAACCCAACAATTTAGCTGATATGGCTCTACAAGATCAGGTTGGGACAATATTTTTTCTGAAAGCCCCGATCTGCGGGGCTTTCAGAAAAAATATTGATTAGAGTTAAGCGCGTAGCGCTATATCTCAGCGATCGCTGCAACAGCCTGTAGAAAATGGCATCGCGTCTCACAGCGCATCAATTTGTTACAAAATTGCAAAGTTTGACAAGCTGTCTTTTGACGTTCTCTGGTCTGTAGAAGCAGGATATGAACCGTCGATTCAGCCGAAACAATTGAGTCGCGGCAAACCTAGCATTGCTAGCTCTAGGGCTAGCAATGCCCAAAATTCCTTACGTCCGCAGGAAGTGGTTTATGGCGCGAAGCGCTATAAACCACAGGTATTCAAGCCGACATGATTTTAGATCGGTATTAAAATTTGTGACGAGAAGCAGTTTCATGATCGCTTTCTAAAGACAAAGATTCCATCGCAGGCTCAGGTTCTGACCATCGGCTGAACAGATCATGCAGCAGCATATAGAAGCAAGGAATGATAAATAGGGTGAGCAGGGTTGCTAGCGCCAGTCCCGCAAACACGACAATTCCCAATGGCTGCAAAAATTCACCGCCTTGCCCTAGGCCCAACGCTAAAGGAAACATTCCTAGAACAGTGGTAATAGTTGTCATTAAAATAGCTCGAAGGCGCTGCGGAGCGGCCTGCAAAATGGCAATCCGGCGATCGACTTTCTCCCTTTCCCGGATTTGATTTGCCAACTCCACCATGATGATGGCGTTATTCACCACAATCCCCACCAGCAGCACCGCACCCACAATCACCGTAGCACCGATCGCCGTTTGGGTAATAAACAGTCCCCAAATGCCGCCCGCTAGCGCCAAGGGTAGGGTAACCATGATCACTAGCGGATCAATCAGAGAGTTGTACTGCACCGCCATCACCACAAATACCAGAAATGCTGCCAGTCCCCCCAGAATAGGCAAGGTGGATTGAATTGCCTGGTTGCTTTGTGCCGCCGCGCTGGGTAAACGACTGATGCCTTGGGGCAGATCGATGCCTTGCATGACGCGATCGACCTCTGCTAGAGCGGCCCCTAGGCTTGCACCTTCAGTTAAGGTGCCTGCAATCAGAAACACTTGACGCTGGTTAATCCGCTGAATTTGTCCAGGAGCCTGTCCGGTCTGAATTTGTGCCACATCACCTAAGCGCACAAGCTGTCGGTCTTCGGTAAACAAAGGCAGTGTTTCTAGCTGGGAAGGACGGCGAATTTCATCTTGGTTGAGCTGTACCCGCACATCCACCAGACGATTGCCCCGCTGAAGTTGCGTAGGGACTGACCCTTCAATCGCCGTGGTCAGCACATCGCCTACATCCTGAATATTCAAATCAAGATCGGCCGCTCTTTCTCGATCGAGCCGAATTTGCAATTCAGGCTGTCGGCTATCGGCATCGGGGCGGAAGCTAGACAACGTTGCCCCGTCTTCCAAGGCTCTTAGCACCTGCTGCCCCGTCTGCTCCAGCAATCCAGCATCTTCTCCCTGTAAAACCACATCCACATCCGATCGCACCGGAGAATTGCTCAAAATCAACCCCCGCACCTGTCCTGGACTCATCCGCAGCCGTGTTCCCACCAAATTTAGCTTGTTTAGCTCTGGGGTAACGCGCGAGACATACCGCTCGACGTTGGTACCCGACTTCAGCGTGATCGTGCTAGAGGCTCGCAGTGAGTTTTCACTGGTGTTACTGCCAAACAAAGAGCCTCCCACCGTCGAGAACACATATTCTGTTTCGGGCTGTGCCAGCAAAATGTCGTCTACAGCATCCATCACCTTACGGCTAGTTGCTAGGGGCGTTCCGGGCGGAAACTGCGCATTTAAGTTTGCCTGTCCGGTGTTGATTTGGGGCAAAATCTCTTGAGGAATTTGCCCGAGCATGAGCAAACTGCTGCCGCCCAAAAGCAAAAACGTTAGGGCAATCACCAGTAGCCGTCGCCGCAAAACGCGATCGAGCATCCGGGTATAGCCCTGAGTGGCAGCATCAAAACGACGGTTGAAAGCCTGCAAAAACCAGGAACGTCCAATACCGCTGCTTTTACGAATCGCCAGCAGCCGAGAGGCAAGAACAGGCACAACTGTGACGGCCACCAAAATGGAGGCTGCCACCGCAAAGCTGATGGTGAGGATCAGCTCATTAAACAGCAGAGCAATAAAGCCGCCAATCAGCAAAAACGGTAGCACAGCAACAAGGTTAGTCGAAGTCGAGGCCATCAACGCCGACTCAACCGACTGACCGCTACGAGCAGCCTGTTCAATCATCTGGCGCGCCCCCAGACGAGTTCGAGCATCCTTGCCAGGAGTCATGCCTGCATCTTCAGCGATCGTTTCCAGCATGACGATCGAGTTGTCCACTACGATTCCAACTCCTAGCGCCAGACCGCCCAGACTAAAGACATTGATGGACAAGCCAAAGAGCTGCATCAGAATAATCGCGGCTAGGGTCGCCATGGGAATGGCCAGGACAATAATCAGCGTTTGGCGCAAAGAACCCAGGAAGAGCAATACAGCAACAGCGGCCAGCCCTGCCCCAAACAGCCCCGAGCTGGTTACGTTAGAGATAGCGTTGCGAATAAAAATTGACTCATCCAAAGTGGGAGTGAGCGTTAGATCTTCCGGAATTATGCCACTCTGGCGCAGTTCCTCAATTCGGCGCTTGACGCTTTCTACGACTTCGATTGTGTTGGCATCCGGCTGTTTTTGAATGCTGATCTTAACGGCAGGCTGCTTGTTCAAGGAGACGAAAATTCGCTGCTCCTGTGTACCATCTATCACCTCAGCAAAGTTTCGCAGGTAGACCCGCCGATTGATTGATTCTGTACCAGATGTTCCAGTGGCTGAATTTGCTAAATTCGTAGCGCCAGAGGCAGCGCTGCCATCACTCCCTGCCACCCTGAAGGACAAATCCCGCAATTCTTCAGCACTTTGCAGCCGCCCGATCGCCCGAGTCAACGGCTCAGAACTCTCCCCCAGAATTCGCCCGCCCGACACATCCTGGTTAGTTTCCTGAAGCTGAGTCAGCACATCGTCAACACCAACCCCCAAAGACTGCAAGCGATTGAGATCAAGCACCACCCGCACCTCTTCCGGTACGCCCCCTGCTACATCTACGGAGGCGACTCCAGACACCACGCCCAGTTCACGAGACAGATCCTCATCAGCAAACACTCGCAGTTCCGCTGGCTTCAACGAAGAAGAGGCGATCGCCAATTCATAGACAGGCAACTGCGAAGGATCGACTTTGGATAGCCTAGGAGATTCGATCGAGTCAGGCAAATTGGACTGTGCCCGATTAAATGTTGCTGTGGCATCGTTAAGCGCTTGGTCAATGTCGCCACCCGGTTCAAAGTACAGATCGACGTTGACTTGCCCTTCTCGGGTTTGCGAATAGACCTGCACTACGCCTTCTGTTGCTGAAAGCGCTTCTTCCAGAGGCCTAGTGATTTCATCGATCGCCACTTCGGGTGAAATACCCGGCGCATCGAGCCGCACCCCAATGCGGGGATAGGTAATAGAAGGCAATAAATCGACCTGAAGATTGAAGATGAAAAACACGCCAATCACGATCGCTGCCAGCGTCAGCATTAAAGTGCCAATATGCTGACGAACGGCAAGACCGCTAATACTGAAGCCGGACGCTTGAGGAGTCTGCATGACTGAACGAGTTGCCGTTGGCTTAGAGGTTTGCTGGAATGTTGCTAAAAATTAGGCTAAAAACTAGAAGCGGGCTGAAGACGTTTCGGAAATAAAGCTGAGGCTCACCGAAGCGCCGTTCTCCAGTTGTCCACTGCTGCGAACAACAAACTGCTCTCCGGGCTTTAAGCCTGACAAAATTTCCACCTGATTGTAGCTCCGAGCGCCCAACTGCACCGTTCTAGCCTCCACCGTGGCGCGATCGCCCGTTTTCTTGACCACAAAAACTGTTGCGGTCTTAGATTCAGAGCGCGGTGCTGTGCCCAAAGATGCTCCACTCGAAGGCGCTCCACCCGGTCGATCTGTAGAAGCAACTTGCACGGCTGCTTCTGGCACTACCACCTGCCGCGCTGTCTGCGGATCAAAGCTGACGCGCGCCAGTAGCCCTGTGCTAACTCGTCCATCTGCATTGGGAATAGTCACTTCGACGGGCACTAGCCGCGCCGTCGGATCGGCAGCGGGAGAAATCTGGGTGACTCGACCCTGGAAGGTGCGATCGGCGAAAGCATCCAATTTCACCTGTACCGCTTGACCCAATCGAATCCTAGATAGCTCCAATTCTGAAATTTGCACTTCCACCTTAATCTGACTCAAATCTCCTAGCCGTAAAATTTCGCTACCCGCCTGTGCCAGATCTCCAGGCTCTAGGACTCGCGCTAAAACAGCGCCTTCCACCGGAGCGCGCAACACCGTGAAAGCCTGACGCTGCTGAGCCTGAGCAACTAATGCCTCTTGGGCAGAAATACGCCGCTGAGAAGCATCTGCGGCTCTCTGGCGATTGCGTACTTGCTGCTGAGCCGATCGCACAGCCTGTTCTGCTGTGGCGGCCGCTGTCTGGGCTAGCTCAAATTCCTGCTCGGTGATCGCCCCTTCCCTGAAAAGCTGCTCCAATCTAGCCGCATCCGACTGTGCCTGCTGAAGCTCAAGCTGAGCCTGTCTCACCTGGGTTTGGGCATCATCCACTTCGGCTTGTAAACTGGCCTCGTCGGCTTGTCTCGCCGCCACCTCGGCATCGGCTTCCACCACTGCCGCTTCCAGCAGACTGTCATCCAGTTGCGCCACCACCTGTCCCTGTTGCACCGGATTACCCACATCCACGGTCATGTCCAATACCTGACCTTCGACCTGCGCTCGCACAGACACCTGACGATAGGGTAGCGTCGTGCCTGTATAGGCTTGACCTTTCTCTAGCTGGGCTTCACGGGCTACTGCTGCATCCACAGCAACCGCTCTTTGCTGTTGCGATCGCGGCGACTGGGTAACCGTTTGGGCATCTCCCGGAGGAATCAAAGCACAGCCCGTAGGCAAAAGAAACAGCCCAGTTAACCAAAAGCGACTTAGCGTAACAGTCAGCCTCGATCGATTCATAGGTTCAGGAATTGAGTTTGGCAGCATGGATCTATGCAGTGTCGCAAGCAGTAAAGATTGTCAGTTTGAGCATACATTAAGTTTTGTAAATCAATCTCTTTCCAAAGTTATAGTCTCAGATATGGTCTCAGCCGCTGAACAAGCTGAATCTAACGGCTAACCTGGCATGAACTGATTGACTAGAGGCTAAAACACACGACTCGCCTCTCAGAACCCATCTCCTCATTCACCTGGCAATTGAATATTCTGGGTTGCGGGGCGCGCCCCGCACCCCAGAATATTCAAACCCAGAATCTTCAAACAATGCACTGTCAATCATTAGCCAGATTAAGCAATGCCAAAACATTATCATTGAGAACAATCATTGAGAACACACGACTGCTAGTCATTAGAAGCAGCGCTGATGACAGACGACC
>JBBSFA010000257.1:0-5548 GCA_038239185.1 Elainellales cyanobacterium
CCAGACTGGTTATACTGCGGACTCAGCAACGCTAGCCCATCTTCTCCGGCTTTGAGGTACGCCCAATCTGCATCTTTCCAAACCAGATCCATCCCCAAGTTTTGATAAAACTGAGCGGCTCGTTCCAGATCCTGGACGCAGATGGCAACATGACCAATACGCTTGAGTTTCATGATTCTGCAACTCTTTTTCTGAATGTGAGCAATGTGGGCAACGCCTACCTTCTTCATTTTAAGGCAGTCGTCCCGGCATTCGTGGCAGAGGCAATTCGCGATAAGCTGAAGACTGTGCCGACGATGCAGGTTAAAGCCAATGAGCCGAGTTTTGCGTTTTCCCTATCTTGCCGTGACGATCGCCGCCTGCGGACTGTGGCTCTGTAGCTGGTTATTCACCCCAGATGCGCTGGCACTCACGAAAATTCGCCTGTTCGATTTGTCCTACCACGACTGCTCCGCAGAACTCTCCGAAGGCGCAATCACGTCAGGCAGCAGCATGGCAGCTCAGTGCTTCATTGTCACGGGCAAAGCCGAAAACAAATCTGGCAAGCCCGTGCTCAACGCCGATATCTTTGGGCGGGTGTATGATGCCAACGGCAACTCGATTATGGAAAATCGGACGCGACTAGGGGCGATCGAGGAAGTGCCTCCCGGCATCAGCCAGTTTGACCTGAGAATCAGCGTGCCTATTAACCAGCCGCCGCCGTTGCAGCTAGAACAGTTCAAGGCATCTGGCTTTACAGGCTTAGTTCGCCGCTAATTCTCCAAATCGTCGTCCAAATCATCGTCGTCGAGATCATCCTCGTCGAGATCGTCATCCTCCAGATCTTCATCCAGACTGGCTTTAGAGACATTCCCCTCATCAATCCGATCGCTCCCCTCTGGAATCTCCTTCCGTTCCTGACTAAGCCGATTGATTAGCGACAGCACCTTCGTGCCGCGCTCGATCGATTCATCTTCCAGGAAAATCACTTCGGGGGTGCGGCGCAGGCGTAAGCGCTGTCCCAGTTCGGTGCGAACAAACCCGGTTGCCGATTTCAGCCCTGCCATCGCTTCGGCTTTGGCTTCGCTGGAGCCATAGATGCTGACAAAAATTTTGGCGTGCTGCAAATCGCCCGACACTTGCACATCGGTGACGCTCACCATGCCCATCCCGACGCGATCGTCTTTGATGCCGCTCAGCAATAGGTGGCTCACCTCTCGCCTAATTGACTCTCCCACTCGCGCTACTCTGCGTCCCGTTGCCATCGCGTTCTTCTCCTGCCAACAAATCAAATTAAATCAATAGGTCGCTGCCTGTAGCCCCAGCATCGCTTTCAGCGTAAAGGTAATAAACATGAAAGATGCAATCAGCAGGGTTACTGCCGCGATCGCCGTTGAGGGGCGCTTGAACAGGGGCAACAGTGGGCTAATCAGTGTATACAAAACGCCCAGCGAAACGCTGATCAAATATCGCGGATATCGAGAAACATTGGTGAAAAACTCTTGCATAAATACTTACTCAAAAACAGTGGATTCTTTAAAACACTAGGTAAAAGGCGATCGTAGGCAGTACATTAATATTATGGACAATATCGGGAACAGCGCAGCTAGTTCTCCCAAATTGTTTTATCTCTAATTTCTAATCATTATTTTTAGTCGCACTTTATAACTCCTAGTTAACCCCTAGTTTCAGTTGCCGATTCCTCTGAACTGCCATTGCTGCCCATGCTTGCTCTTGCACCTCAACTTGCGTCACCCCGCCCTTTACTCCCTCCCCGCCCTTTCCTCAAGTGGGCAGGCGGCAAAGGACAGCTTATTTCCCAGTATCAAGCGTTCTTTCCCAAACAGATAGACACGTATTATGAACCCTTTTTGGGCGGCGGTGCAATTTTTTTCCGACTGCTGCCAGCGGCGGCTGTGCTCACAGATATTAATCCTGAGCTGGTCAACGTCTATAGCTGCGTCCGCAATGCGGTAGAAGCAGTGATTGAGCATCTAGCAGCCCATCAGCGATCGCATAGCCCCGACTATTATTACAAAATTCGCGCCGCGCCGGAGGGCAACCCGGTCGAAAGGGCGGCTCGGTTCATCTATCTCAACAAAACCTGCTTTAACGGGCTGTATCGCGAAAATTCCAAGGGTCAGTTTAACGTGCCGATCGGCAGCTACAAAGATCCCAAAATTTGCTGCCCGGATCTGCTGCGATCGGTTTCAGCCTGCTTGCAGACCAGCACCATTGCCGAGCGATCGTTTGATGCCGTTTTGGATTGGGCTAAAACCTCCAGCGATTTTGTTTATTTTGATCCCCCCTATCATCCCATTAGCGATACCAGTCGATTCACTGCCTACAGCCGCTATTAGTTATACGCGGTGGCTCAAATTAGGCTGCGCGCTAAGGTCGTAAACCAGGCAAAACCCGGCGTGTAGGTGATGCTCTCTAACTCCGATTGCCCGTTTATCCACGAACTCTATCAGGGCTTTAATATCTATTCGATCGAGGCAACGAGAGCAATCAACTCTAACATTCAAAAGCGCGGCAAAATTACAGAGGTACTGGTGACCTCTTATTAGAGGGTAAGGATTCAGGTTTTTTGGGGTGGGATCAGAGCATCCTCGATCGGCTCTGGGGAATTGATCTGAGTTGGCCAATCTCAAAACAGCAAGTCTGCGCCGACATCTCGTAGATCGATCGCATAGAGGTTTCCCTGATCGCCTGCCCAAGTTGCCACCCACAAGCCATGCTGCTCGAACGGAGCGATCGCCGTTATGGGTGCAGGAGCCGTGATCAAGCCGACCTGTCGCCCTTCCAGATCCAGCAGCGAAATTTCTCCCTGCCGATTTGCCACAATGTAGCCCCAGTCCGTCACCGCCAAGAAATCGGGGACGATCCCTGCTGCTAGTCGGGTGATCCGATAGGGCTTGAGATCAATCAGCACGAGCAGTTCAGGATGGCTACGATCGATCGCTAATAGCTGATAGGGAATTGCGGTCAGAGTCAAATGTTTGAGCTGGAGCGGCAGCAGCAGTGAGCCGATTTCGTTGCCGCGTCGCGTTAGAACGGTGATCAGGGTATTGCGTTCTGAAGCAGGCTCAAACTGGGGATTGAGTGCAACCTCAGACGACAGGCTCACGATCGCCAGATGCCGTTGATCCAATGGAACCAACCGAGGCAGCGCTGAACCCAGATCTTTTGCAGCCTGTACATAGCAGTTTGCCAGCGTGATTGGACTAGAAGTCAGCGATTCAAAGGTCAGGTTGTAGGACTGGTGCGCCTGATCCAGCGTCAGAATGGCTGCCCAGTTGCCTTGAGGGGCGATCGCGATCGCGCTATCTTGCGGCAGCTCCAAGCACTTTTGAAACTGGCTAATCCTATCGTCAGAAGCAGGCTGGATTAAATGAAGCGATCGCCGCCCTATTGCAAAGCAGCCCTGGGGACGCAGCAACAGCGCTTCTAGCTGATCTGTTGCTTGAGCTAACGTTAGGGAAGCGATCGAAGCGGCTTCAGCCACCAAAAAGCCCGTGGGATAGGGGATCAGACAAACCTGCTGAGCTTCCGCCCGATAGAGAAAGTTGCCAGAAACCGCTAAAGCCTTGACAGGTTGCCCAAGCGGCTGTTGATGCTGAGCTTGAAATAAACAATCGGGCGGTTTGTTAATGGCTTGCAGCAGCGAGAACTGGATTTTAGGCGGCGGGGCGATCGCCCGAATCGCCAGCAGCATCTCCTCAGCCGACTGAAACCGCCGCGCCGACAGTTTTTGTAGGGCAGTTGCGATCAGCGGTTGCCAAATTGCCGGAATAGTATCCGGCAATTTGACAGGCTGGTTGAGATGAGCTGCCATCAGCTCAGCCGGAGTGCCAGAAAAAGGGCGATGACCTGACAATAGCTCATGCAGCAGGATACCCACCGAATATAAGTCTGAAGTGGGCGAATAGTTGCCGTAAAACCGCTCTGGAGCCATGTAGGCAGGCGATCCAGTGTTCTCGGTTTCTCGCCCTTCGATCGCCTGACTGAGGCGGGCAATCCCAAAGTCAGAAATTTTTGCCGTCCAGCCCCGCGATTGCACCGTCAGCAAAATGTTCTCTGGCTTGATATCGCAATGGACAATCCCGCGATCGTGGGCGTGCGCCAGTCCTTCCAACACATCAATCACCAGCTTGAGGCTTTGCGACACGCTCAGCCGCAGGTCTTCTTTCATCAAGCTCCGCAGTGTACCGCCCTCGCAGTAGTCCATCACCAAATGCCGCCCCGTGGGTGCATGTTCGATCGACTGGCAGGCAACGATATTGGCATGTCGCAAGCTCAACAAAAAGCGTAGCTCGCGTAAAAACTGAGCTGTCGAGAATCGCCCATGATCTAATCTTTTCAAAGCCACCAACCGCCCTGTCTGCCGATGAACCGCGCAAAAAACGCGACCAAACTGCCCCTGTCCAACAAGACCGAGGAGGCGATACTGGGAGCGTTTAGACACAGGAGCAACAAACAGGGGATGAACAGGAACCCTCGCTTTTATATTTTAGAAGCATCGCGAACTCGCAAACTCATCTGACAAAAAATCCCCACCTGAAATCTCTCCACTCTCGATCGAACTGCTCCCCAGCAAACAGATAATTATTGACCGTCCCCCCCGATCGCCCCTTCTCCTTTCCAAAAGCATCATAAGTATAGTTATGCGGCATTGGGTCGTCCTGAGAACTGACTCACACGGACTACTTTATTGATATCAATTGCAACTTCTGCCTACGCGATCGCCAGTTACCTAGTGCTGTTATTCTCAGGCAGACTCACTCAAGTGTCTGAAGGTCGGAACTGGGCAATTAACTCTTCATTGGACATCTGAAGGATCATGCGGGCGCGATCGGTGGCAGAGATCGCCATCAAGGGTTCAACGATTCCTCTTAACTCATCGTCAAGCTGCCCAAATTTGGCTTCTAGCAAGCTCAGGATCTCTTCTCCACGTCCCTCTGCTTTTGCTTCTCGATAGATCCGGGTTTCTTGAAAATCTAGTCCCAGCATCGCTTCCACCTCCGCTCGACTTAATTTGGCAAATTTGTAGGCAACAATGGTTGCTACTACATCTATTATCGTTGCTGGCGACAAATTAGCGCTATCGCCCCTCCTCGCCTGTGCAATCAGCTTTTTGGCTTCCTCCACCATCCTTGCCTCTGGCTCAATCGTCAAGCGCATCAGCCGCAAACTCAAGGGCAAGTCTGAGATTGAGGGCAACTCATCCAAATAGATACATCGAACTTGCTCACTGCTCAACAGCGATCGATGGAGTCCATCCTGATCCGGCTCTAACCCACGAGAGGGGAAGATCAGAATCCCTTGCCAATCCTCATATTGATTGGGGTTGCGTCGCAAGTAGAGTAAAATCTCTGAGAAGAAGCGGTGATAGAGCGATTGGTCTTTTTGAAACTGCACCTCCACGAAAAAGACGGTTTGAGAAGCAGCGGCTTCAGTCGGCAAGAACACCCCATCAATGCGAAAACTGGGTTCTTTGACTTAGCTCGATTCAAACCGATAGTCCTGGGCTTGCTCAGGGGGAAGTGCAATCAGTTCAAAGAACAGC
>JBBSFA010000258.1:0-5546 GCA_038239185.1 Elainellales cyanobacterium
ACCCAATCTTTGCAGCATTTCTAGCTCCCTTCCCTTTAATGAAGCAAGGCGCGCTATCATAACTTCTGAAGAGCGTTACAAATCTCAAGGGTTTTGGCTTTTGAGTGCTTCACTTTAGAAGGTTTAATTTTCAAGGGCTTAATTTTAGTTGAACCGGGGAGAAGGCTGACCTATGTCGATGATCGAAACCAAAACTGAACCGATGGTGATCAATATGGGTCCGCATCACCCCTCCATGCACGGGGTATTGCGGCTGATTGTCACCCTCGACGGCGAAGACGTAGTGGACTGTGAACCCGTAATCGGCTATCTGCACCGGGGCATGGAAAAAATTGCCGAAAGCCGGACTCCCGTCATGTTCATTCCCTACGTGAGCCGCTGGGACTATGCGGCTGGAATGTTCAACGAAGCCGTGACTGTGAATGCGATCGAAAAGCTGGCAGATGTACCCGTGCCGAAGCGCGCTAGCTATATCCGCGTGATCATGCTGGAGCTAAACCGGATTGCCAACCATCTGCTGTGGCTTGGTCCCTTCTTGGCGGATGTGGGCGCTCAAACGCCGTTTTTCTATATCTTCCGCGAACGGGAGATGATTTATGACCTCTGGGAATCCGCGACGGGCTACCGGATGGTAAACAACAATTACTGGCGGGTTGGGGGCGTGGCGGTCGATCTGCCGTATGGCTGGATTGGCAAGTGCGAAGAGTTCTGCGACTACTTCGCGGAAAAGGTGGATGAGTACGAGAAGCTGATCACCAACAACCCAATCTTCCGCCGTCGAATCGAAGGAATTGGCACGATTAGCCGCGATGAAGCAATCAACTGGGGGCTGTCGGGTCCGATGCTGCGGGCTTCTGGGGTGAAGTGGGATCTGCGAAAGGTAGATCACTACGAGTGCTACGACGATTTTGACTGGGACGTGCATTGGGAAACGGCAGGCGATTGCTTTGCGCGTTACGTGGTGCGGATTCGGGAAATGCGCGAGTCGATCAAGATTTTGCGGCAGGCATTGAAAGGGCTTCCGGGCGGCGCGTTTGAGAATCTGGAAGCGAAGCGGATGGCAGAAGGACCTAAGTCTGACTGGACAAAAAATCCTGACTACCAGTTCATCAGCAAAAAGATCGCGCCAACCTTCAAAATTCCCGCAGGGGAACACTACGTCCGGATTGAGAGCGGTAAAGGCGAACTGGGCATTTACATTGTGGGGAATGACAGCGTTTTCCCGTGGCGCTTCAAGATCCGCGCGGCAGACTTCAACAACCTGCAAATTTTGCCGCACATCGTCAAGGGCGTGAAGGTGGCAGACCTGATCGCGATTCTGGGCAGCATCGACATCATCATGGGATCGGTCGATCGCTAAGAGCGGTTCTAAAATGCCCTGGACAGAACTCAGCTTCAATGCCATTCCAGAAGCGATCGATTGGGTCAGAACGCTACTGGCGGCAACAGATTACGCAGAAGAGATTTACGTGGCTCAGGCTGATAACTCAGCCTGGGCTTTCACAGTTTGTCTCTACTTTCCTGCTACAGCTCGGCGGCAGCTCGAAACAGTGGTCGATCGCCTGACTCCGCTCTATCGCACCGATCAGATTTCTGAACCAGAGATAGCCACCGTTGAGCAAAAGCGATCGCCTCTTGATCCCCATCGAGTCGGCGATCGGTTTGTGGTGCTTGCGCCGGAAGCCGCATATGCAGCTAAACCGCAAGATATCCTCCTGCGGCTGGGCGGAACGCAGAGCTTTGGCAGCGGCTTCCATCCGGCTACTGTGCTCAGCCTGAAGCTAATCGAGCGGCACATTTGTCCCCAAACGATTGCGCTTGACCTTGGCTCTGGCTCTGGCATTCTCAGCGTGGCAATGGCGAAATTGGGCGCGCAGGTGTTGGCACTGGATAACGATCGCCTTGCGGTTGAGGCAACGCAGGCGGCGGCGATCGACAATAATCTCGCCGCGCAGATTGTCGCTAGGCAAGGCAGTCTTGGGCACGGCAACCAGCTAGGTCATTGGATGGGCGAAAGCATTGCGGAGCCGTCGATCGAGTCGGATGAGGCTTGCGGAGGGGTGTTTGAGGCGATCGCGGCGAATCTTTTGGCGCGGATTCATATTGCTTTGGCTCCAGACTATCGACACGCTTTGCGTCAGACTACGGGTCGTCCGGCACTGTTGATCACGGCTGGGTTTACGGCTGATTATGAAGAGGAAGTGACTGCGGCTTTGGGGGAAGCGGGGTTTGAGGCGATCGACTGTGAGCGGCTGGAGGATTGGGTGGCTTTTGCTCATTGTCTGTAACAATTGAACTAGTGCAATTGAGCTAGTGCTAGGAGATTACGTTGATGGTAACTTCATCCCAACAGCCTCTCAAAATGACGGTTGAGGAATACCTGGAATGGGAGCCTCAGCAGGAGATTCGCCATGAATTCGTCAACGGTGAACTCTTTGCGATGACAGGTGGAACGATTCCCCATAATGACATTGCGCTGAATCTCTACACGGCGTTGCGTCCCCACCTGCGATCGCGAGGATGCCGGATCAATGTGTCGGATGTCAAGGTGCAAGTCAGTCCTGCTAGTCCTTACTATTACCCGGATCTGATTGTGAGTTGCGACCCGCAAGACCTGAATGCCCGCAAGTTCATTCAGTCTCCTCAAGTGGTTGTAGAGGTGCTTTCTCCCAGCACGGAGACAAAAGATCGGGGGGAAAAGTTTATTTATTACCAGACGATGCGCAGTTTGCAAGAGTATGTCTTGATTGATCCTGACAAAGTGGCAGTGGAGTGTTATCGGCGGGGTGAGGGGCGAATGTGGCTCTATTATCCCTACCAAGCAGGGGATAGGATTTCCCTGAGTAGTCTTGGGTTTGAGTGTCCGATCGAGTTGCTTTATGAAGGGGTTTCGTTTGAGGAGCCAGGTTAATCGGAAACTGAATTAAAACAACTTCACCCTTCATGATTCACAGGCTGTCCGTCTTCCAGCGTGTAGATATCTTCCTCTGGATCGTTGAGGAAAGCAAAGCTAGGATTGCTTGAGACTGCACTTAACCAGGTTTGTTCGTCCAGATCATCTTCTTCTGACATGAGCAAAATCACCCGCACTCGACTGGGCTTGGCTTGAGGCAGGAGATGATCCAGTTGATATTTGCCCTTGAGTGGTCAGGATACCTGTCGTTTCGATCGCACGCATGGTCGGAGCCATAAAGAATCATTTAGCTGTATTGTAGCCAGGTTTGGCAGATCTTCAGCTTTCGTTCACCTCAGAACCAAACACATCCGTTTCCCCCCCATGAACGTTTGATTCGCCCAGCAACTCCTTCGCTTTCTGCGGATCGCTGTAGATCAAATCCAGCACTTCCCACTTATTCATGCCAGCCTTGTGCGCGTAGAACTCGCACTGCGACAAAATGCGATCGTGGCTCTGTCGCAGATACATTGCTACAACGGCGCTAGCTTGGCTGGAGACTTTTCTGCCCAAGAAAAACGCTAAAGCCGTCAGTAGCTTCATCTCATACTCTGGTGGAGTATTGATCAGTAGCTGAGTTGGATCTGGAGCGCGATCGGATTCGGACATAAGCGGTCACTCGCTGAGGGAATATCTTTCGCTGTACTTTACTCTTCTTCATGCTTTATCTCTTCTTCATATAGGCTACAGGAAAACAGCCTTTTAGCGATACAAAAGTCAGGCTTTAAGAGAAGTTAGCCGCTTCTTAAAGTCCGTATGGGAATTTGATTGGGGAGAAAATTTATTTTCCTTCATTCAGGAATCCATACAAAGCCATGACAGAGGTCGTACTCAAGAGTTTCGCGTCACTACCCGCAGATACGTTTGCTGCCGGATCTGCTTCTGGAAAAGATATCTCTGCTAACGGTCGCACAGGTCCTTTCGCGGGTCAACCCGTTCAAGGATTTAGCGCCGTTCAATTTTATGATAAAGATAGCTTCTGGTTTATGCCGGACAACGGTTACGGCGCTAAAAACAACAGTTCTGATTTTCTGCTGCGGGTGTATCATGTCGATCCCAACTTCCGAGGCTCGGAAAAGGGCGACGGCAGCGTTAAAGTGTTCGATCAGTTCATTCAGTTAGCTGATCCGGATAAAAAAATTCCCTTCAAGATTGTCAATGATGCTACCAGCGATCGCCCTCTAACAGGTGCAGATTTTGATATCGAATCGCTGACGATCGCCGCTGACGGCACGCTGTGGATTGGCGAAGAGTTTGGTCCCTATTTGCTGCACTTCGACAAAACAGGCAAATTGCTGGATGCACCGATCGCCACCCCCAACTACGCCAAACTCAACACGCTGGACGGCAAACCGCCGATCGTGATCGGACACCGGGGAGCCGCTGGAAATCGCCCTGAGCATACGATCGCCTCCTACCAGTTGGCGATCGAGCGCGGGGCTGACTTTATTGAGCCTGACCTGGTTGCCACCAAAGACGGGGTGCTGATGGCGCGGCACGAACCCAACATCATCGACACCACCGATGTTCTGAATCACCCAGAATTTGCCGATCGCCGCAGAAAGGTGATGATCGACGGCAGCGAAGAAGATGGCTTCTTTGTCTCAGACTTCACCCTGGCTGAAATTAAAACCCTGCGCGCCAAAGAGCGGCTGTCCTTCCGCGATCACACGTTTGACGGCGTGTACGAAATTCCGACCCTGCAAGAGATCATTGATTTGGTCAAGAAGGTCGAGAAAGACACGGGCAAGAAGATTGGCATCTACCCCGAAACCAAGCATCCGACCTACCATGATTCGATCGGCTTGTCTTTAGAAGAGAAGCTGATCGATACGCTGGTGAAAAATAATTTCACTGACCCGAATCGCGTCTTTATCCAGTCGTTTGAAGTCAGCAACCTCAGGGAATTTCACGATGTGTTTATGCCTAAATCGGGCATTGACATTCCGCTGATTCAACTTTTGGATGCCTATGACGTGAATCTGGATGGCTCGCTGATTGAGATCTCGCCCTACGATTTTGTCGTCAGCGGCGACAAGCGCACCTATGGCGATCTACGGACTCCCGAAGGGCTGAAAGAAGTCGAGACCTATGCAGACGGAATTGGTCCTTGGAAGCGGATGATTGTTTCCGTCAAAGGAGTTGATAAAGATGGCGATGGCAAAGCCGATGATATCAATGGCGATGGTGCAGTCAACGATGCTGATACCACGACGTTACCTCCCACCAGCCTGATTCAAGATGCCCATGCGGCAGGCTTGAAGGTGCATCTGTACACCCTCCGGGATGAGCCGCGTTACCTGGCTTCAGACTACAAAGGCGACGCAGAAGCCGAAGTACGCCAGTACATCCAACTAGGCGTGGATGGCTACTTCGATGACTTCCCTGGAACCGGAGACAAAGTGCGCGACCAAGTGGTGGCTCCATTTGTCCGATCGCCCCAAAACGCCGATGTGCTGAAGGCTCCCAGCTTCGCCACCCTGAGCGGACAGCCGCCTTTGGTGATTGGACACCGAGGCGCAGCGGGTGAGCGTCCTGAGCATACGATCGCTTCTTACAAAGCGGCGATCGCGGATGGTGCAGACTTCATCGA
>JBBSFA010000259.1:0-5511 GCA_038239185.1 Elainellales cyanobacterium
CAGCTACGGCATCGGGGCAGGGGTTTCGGTGCTGCCCATCCTGATTTATCAGGGTGGGCTGTCATTAGCGGCTGGACTGCTGGCGCGATCGCTGCCTGACCCTGCCGCTTCGCCGCCAGTTTTGCTGATCACCGGGGTTGGCGGACTGATGATTGTGGGGTTGGGCTTAAACCTGCTGCAAATCGGAAAGATTCGGGTGGCAGCGTTTTTGCCCGCGCTATTGCTGTCGCCGCTGCTCTTTGCGATCGCTGAGTTTGTCTCCTTGCGTCTGTTTCGCTGAACTCACTCAACCTGTTGGACTGCGATCGCAGGCTGAGCTGCCTCCACTGCGACGACTGCTGCCTGTACCGATCGCGCGATTACCTGATTGCCCAGTGCGATACTGGTTTGCTCACTCCAGCACAGCAGCCAGTTGGGTTGGATGCCCAATACCACGATCAAAACCGCAATAATGATTGCCGGAATTCGATCGCGCCACTTGACGCTCGGCAAATTGGCTAGCGTTTCGGGCAGGCGACCAAAGAAAACTTTGTTGACTAGCATCAGGAAATAGACCGCCGTCAATCCAGTTCCGACCATGCACAGCAGCGTTTGCACCGGGAAAACCACAAAACTGCTGCGATAGACCAAAAACTCAGCGATGAAGCCAATCATGCCCGGAATTCCGGCGCTTGCCATTGCTGCCATCACCATCAGACTGCCGATCAAGGGTAAGCCGCGCTCTGGGCTAAGCAACCCCCGCAGCACATTAATATCGCGACTTCCAGTTTTGGAATAAACGACACCCACCAGCAAAAACAGCATGGCTGAAATCAAGCCGTGGCTGACCATCTGCGCGATCGTTGCCGACAAACTCAGCGGCGTTGCGGCAGCGCTAGCCAGAAGAATGTAGCCCATATGCCCAACAGAGCTATACGCCACGATCTTCTTCATGTCAGTCTGGGCGATCGCCGCCAACGACCCATACAAAACGCTAATCACAGCGATCGTCGCCAGTCCCGGAGCCACAATGCTCCAGGCTTCTGGAAACAGCCCTAAGCCAAATCGCAGTAGCCCGTAGGTTCCCAGCTTCAGCAAAACCCCTGCTAGCAGGACTGAAACAGGAGTGGGCGCTTCAACGTGAGCATCTGGGAGCCAAGTATGCAGCGGCACGATCGGGATCTTGATGCCAAAGCCAATAATCAGCGTGATCAGCAGCACGAGCTGAGTCGCGGTCGGTAGGGTGTGCGATCGCAGTACCTCGTAATCAAACGTGGTGAATCCGCTCAGCAACGTCAAGCCAAAGAACGCCGCCAGAATCAGCACCCCCGAAACAGCCGTATAGATCAAAAACTTGGTTGCCGCATAGCCACGCCGCGCCCCGCCCCAGATGGCAATCACCAAATAGAGCGGAATCAATTCCACCTCATAGAACAAGAAGAACAGCAGCAGATTTTGCGCCAAAAAGGCTCCGGCTACCGCACTGCTCAAAGTCAGCAGCAAAATATAGTAGAGCCGAGGACGGTTGATAAACAGATCTGTGGCGTATAGGGCAATCCAGGTCAGCAGACTGTTAATCAAAATCAGCGGCAGCGACAGCCCATCCACGCCCAACTGGTAGCTCAGCCCCAGGCTTTCCAACCACGGCAGAGATTCGTGAAACTGCACGCCCGATTCACCCAAATTAAACTGACTTGCCAGATAAACCGACCACAGCACCACCAATGCCGCGATCGTCAATGCCACCTGCCGCGATCGCGTCGCGGCGATCGAATCCGGCAAAACGGCAATGATTAGTGCTCCGGCGATCGGTGCCCAAACTAACAGACTCAGCATCTTCTGCACTGCCCCTTAAGCGACTTACTCAATTCCTCTCAAACCAATCCCACTAGGGCTGTATCCGCAACGCCAGCGAGTGCAGCTCAGGCGACCATTCCCAAAACGTCCAGCCGAGCAGAGTCAGCGACAGCAAAATGCCGACAAACAATGTCAGCAAATAGGTTCGCGACTGTCCGGTAATCGTGTACTTGAGGCTTTCACCGCTAAACAGAGAAGCCACGCCCACAAAATTGACCAGACCATCCACCACATAGCGATCGAACCAGGCGGCTAATCTTGATCCACTGGATACGGCAAGCACCACCGTCACCTGGTAAAGCTGATTCATCTTGAAATCGTCAGCCAGGATCTCGCGCAGCGGATTTTTTGCCAGTTGGCTGAGGCGCGCTCGCACGGCTTCTGGATCAGAGCGCAGTTCAGGACGCAAATAGAACCAACCGCCTGCGGCACAGCCCAAGACACTGGACAGCAGCAACAGCAACACCACCCCGCGAGTCAGGTTTTCCCAATCGGGCAGTACATTCCAGCGCTGTAAGACAAAGGGCATCAGCAGGTTAAGCACCGTCAAAGTCACCATTGGAACTGCCATCAGCCAGCCAACTTCAGGCGCGCGGCGAGTTTTAGGCTGCGGTTTGCCCCAGAACACCAGACCGAAGACACGCACCAGATTAAATGCCGTCAGCCCATTGACGATGAGCAGAATGCCAACCAGCCAAGGTGCGATCGCCCAAGCCGCTTCTGCCCATTCCACCATGGCAATCAAGCAGCCCAGCGGCAGCAGACCAATGGAAGCGATCGCTCCCACAATGTAGGCGGTAGTGGTGGCAGGCATCCGAGAGGCTAAGCCACCCATCTGCGTCAGATTCTGAGTACTGGTGGTCAAGATCACTGCTCCAGTGCTCATGAACAGCAGCGCCTTAGAAATGCCATGAACCAGCAGGAACAAGAGCGCGATCTCATCCTGCTGCATCCCCACCGCCAGAAAAACCAGCCCTAGATAAGCGCTAGTCGTGTGAGACAAAGCCCGTTTAATGTCAATTTGCGCGATCGCCACCAGCGAAGAACCGATCGCGGTGACTGCCCCCAACACAATCAGCAACGTCAAAGCCAGCGGCGACAGCGCCAGTACGGGCTGAAGGCTAATCAGCACATAGGCCCCGCAGGCAACCACCACTGAATTTCGCAGAATCGAGGCAGGGTTAGGTCCTTCCATCGCTTCGTCTAGCCATAGGTTGAGCGGAAACTGAGCGCATTTGCCCACGGGACCCGCCAGCAAAGCCAGCCCCAACAGATTTGCCGTCATTGGCGACAGCTCTGCCGTTTCTGCCCAAACGCTGAGGTGGGTGAAGTCCATGCTGCCCGCGATCGCGGAGAGCGTCACCACGCCCATCAGCAGCAGCAAATCCCCAACCCGCTTGGTCAGAAAGGCATCGCGAGCGGCAGTTACTACCAAAGGCTGCGCGAACCAAAAGCCCACCAGCAAATAAGTGGAGAGCGTCAGCACCTCCAGCAGCGCATAGCTGAGAAACAGCGAATCGCTTAAGGCAATGCCGCTCAAAGCCGCCTCAAAGAAGCCCATCAGCGCAAAGAATCTGGCTAATGCCCAGTCTTTCTCCATATAGCCCAAGGCAAAGACCTGCGCCAATAGACTCATGGCGGTAATACTGACCGCTGCGCCCACGCTAATCCTGGAAGTCACCAGAGTCAGCCAGACATCGAAGCCAGGGGCATGGAGCCAGGGAATCAGCGATCGCTCTGGCGGCAAATCCCAAACCGCCCACAGAATCAGAACGCTGTGGATCAGAGCCAGCACCGTCATCAAAATATTCAAGTAGGCAGCGGGTCGAGGTCCGGTGCGACGAATCAAACCGATCGACCAGGGCAGCGTGATCACTGCACCGATCAGACCGTAGAGTGGCACCCACCAGCTAGTCTGAGAAACGAACTCAATCATGGATTTCTCGTCAGTCTCTTCAAGTTTCTCTTGGGAGGGGTTAAGTGCAAGAGGGCAATCGCCACAAAACTAAGCCCTCGATTCTAGTGCTTCGCTCTAGGGCAAGCAAAATGCCTGAAAGAGAGTAGGCTAGAAACAGGCGAACGGGAGCGATCGCGCAATTTATTAAGAAAATATTAGCATTGATGATTAGGATTGATGCCAAACGTTTTCTAATCTATCAATTTCATTTCGGAGCAAGACCGATTGCTCAAGCAAACCTGGATTTTAACAACGCTGCAAAAGCGAAAATAGATCCCTATCTTTGATATGATTAGACCTTATCTATTCACATCGAATTCACATTGATTTGTTTGTCAGCGATGGAGTTGAGTGCAGGCATCGACCGGGGTGAAATGAGTTTGGCAGCTTTTCCCGATCGGGGCTTCTGAAAATTTATCCAACGATTCAATCTAGAGATTTCAATCCTTTTATAATGAAAAAAGATTTCTTAGATTGATTCATTCGATCGCTTAAAACAGCGATCGCTAGATTGAATTAGTCAGGCAATAACTTCGCTCTTTCAAAATTGCAAAAGATCGGCAAATAGGTGCAGTTTAGCTATTTTTCTCTGGCAGTGAGGAGAAGCCGGAAGCGGCGACTTTGCGATCGGATTTATATAGCTTATACTTATGTTTGGCATAAAAACAATCATTTGGAATTATATTGCCAAACGTCAAATTTGCCCTGTATTGTTAAATTTGGGAATCCTATAAGTGCTTTAATGAAAATTTAAGGATTGATATATCCGTCCGATTTTCAGACGGCATTTCAGAAAGGTTGTTCGTCGGTTTCAGGTTTGGTTGCAGGAGATAAGTAATGCCAATTGCGGTGGGAATGATTGAAACCAGGGGATTCCCTGCGGTAGTAGAAGCTGCTGATGCGATGGTGAAAGCAGCACGGGTCACGCTAGTGGGCTACGAGAAAATTGGCAGCGGTCGCGTCACGATTATTGTTCGGGGCGATGTCTCAGAAGTGCAAGCCTCTGTCGCCGCAGGCATTGAGTCTGCCAAGCGAGTCAACGGCGGTGAAGTGCTTTCGACACACATTATCGCGCGTCCCCATGAGAACCTGGAGTATGTGCTGCCCATTCGATATACCGAAGCGGTAGAACAGTTCCGTTCTTAAGCGATCCATTCATAGGAGAATGGTTGAGGCAAATTCAACCTGAATCTTGCGAGGGTTACGTTAGATCGAGCTACATAAAACAGGAATCCTCTGAAGATTTAGCGGTATTCATTCTGTTACAGAGTACTGGAAGGGAGAATTAAAACGATGGCTATTGCAGTTGGAATGGTTGAAACGCTGGGCTTCCCCGCCGTGGTAGAAGCAGCAGACGCAATGGTGAAAGCTGCCCGCGTCACGCTGGTCGGCTATGAGAAAATTGGCAGCGGTCGCGTCACCGTGATCGTGCGGGGCGATGTTTCGGAAGTGCAAGCCTCGGTTGCCGCCGGAATTGAAAATGTGAAGCGGGTGAATGGCGGTCAGGTGCTCTCGACCCACATCATTGCGCGTCCTCATGAAAACCTGGAGTATGTGCTGCCTATCCGTTACACAGAGGCAGTAGAAGCATTCCGGGAGAGCGTCAGCGGTATCCGTCCGATCAGCCGCTCTTAGGAGTAGGACTGATCCTAGTTAGCCTGAACCCATGCAAATTGCTAGAGTTTGTGGCACGGTTGTCAGCACTCAGAAGGAGCCAA
>JBBSFA010000260.1:0-5498 GCA_038239185.1 Elainellales cyanobacterium
AGCTCTTCCAGTCGCGTTTGTAGCACCGCATCTTCGTAGTCTTTGAGCTGCTGATTCAAAGTCATGTTGTGGGTCATGGCTCTGAGCAGATAAGTCACGAGCCAGCCAATCACGCCACCCGTCAACACAACTTGGCTCCAGATGCCTGCATTAATGCTGTCCAAGCCCGCCTTTTGTAGCACCAGATAGATCACTCCACCCGCTACAAAAATGCCGATGCCAATCCCAATTACATCGATCCGCCGCATAAGATCCAACCTACAAATTTTTGAGAGGCTGCTTCCTTAGCCAGAAATTATCCCATCTGCCGGGGCTGAGGACGGAGGTTCACAAATGGGCTGAGCAACAGCAGTCCGGGAAAGAGCAGAAAAACCATAAAATACATCAGCAGCCGCTCGATCGATCGCGCCGTATACCAGCGCTGTTTCAAATAAAGCAGCAGCAGGGCAGGCAGCACCACCAGATAAGCGCCCCCCACCGCAACGTAGACCCCTAGCGTGATGATCCAAACCATTTCCATAAGGATTTCGGCAGCAGAAATAACAGGACTTAGCTTAAACGTACCTAGCTTAAGCTGCTAACATCTTACCGCCTGCGGCAGTGTAAAGCGATCACAATATAACGCTACAATCCAAGTCACTTTAGCAACGAATCGAATTGCTCCGTGTTAAGAGAAGTGCAGAGAAGCCCTAGTCTGCCCCAAATTGTTCAGAATAGAGATCTTGCAATAGCCTGATAAGACTCAAGCCTAAGAACCTAGCCTGTTCGGAGGGAAAAGCCAATGCTGACGCAGACGACCTCAGATTCATCCGAGTCGCTTTGCCTGCACGATCGCGTCCAGATTGCCTTAGCTATTGCCGATCGACCCGCGCTGCGATCGCTGTTGACCGACTGTGTGCCGCCGATCGCCCCGCCGCATCGGATTGGCGATGTCAAAGCCAAGGTTGGCATTCCGCTAGAGTCGCGCAAGGCGATCGACGGCATGATTCAGTACGAGTCGATTCACTGCGTCCTTGCCGACTCACCCGCCGAGCTAGAGCAAAGCGTTTCCGAATATGCGCGCCGCAACCGAGAGCGATCGGCACTGCTGGATCTCACCCGCTGCGAAGCCGAAACCCGAACTTTAGGACAGGCAAATGGCTTGTCGCAGGCGATCGCACTCTTAGCGCAGTCCGGCTTATCGCACTCTCAGATCGAAGAAATCTTGAACTTGCCGCAAGACACCTGGCACAAATCCTGGTGGTTCACGCTGGATGCCGCAGGTGATTTCACCGTGCCCTTTCTGCGGCTGATGCGATCGCGCCGCTATGCCAACGGCACTTATATGCTGCACTACAAAGATTTTTTTGCTGAAGAAAAGCCGACTTGCTTCAAAAGCCAGTCTGAACAAGTGCTAATCGAAATCAGTCCGGCTCCAAACGGCTTTCGCAAAACCCTAGAGAAAATTAACTACGCCCGCCAGCAATTGCAAACGACCAAAGCTTTGCTGATCTGCGATCGCCTCCCCGAATTGGAAATTAGAGGGTACATCAGCCAGGGCATCAGCCTTTACACTGCTACTGAAATTGCGCTGCCCACCCGCTCCAACTGCGCCCACTGCGTCACGCCAGATTGCCCCATGCAGGGCAGACTGGATTCGCCTGTGGTGGCTTGTCAGCAGTTTTGCATCGGAGCCGAATGACCCATCTAAAACTGCTGTTTATTCGCCATGCTCAATCGATCGGCAACCAGCAAAAACGAATGCAGGGCAACGGCGAATTTGAGCTGTCCAGCACGGGCAGACATCAAGCTGAAAAGCTAGCGCAACGCCTGCATACCGAAGCTTGGCATCCGTCTTGCGTCTACAGCAGTCCGCTGAAGCGCACGGTGCAAACTGCCGAAATTTTGCTGGCTCCTTTTTTGGCAGAACCGCTTCCCGCCAGCGTCCGCGACCTGATCGATGGCGAAGTCGATGAACCGCTGGGCATTCTGAGCGACGACCATCCCCAACGCATTCTCGTTTACTATGCCGACGAACTGCGCGAACATCAAAACGGCGTATTTGAAGGCTTGACTTGGGCAGAAGCCATGAACCGCTATCCAGAGCTATGCCGCGCCTTAGAAAGCACTCCCGACTGGATTCCTGTTCCCGGCGCTGAGTCATTGCAAGAGGCTCGCGATCGCGCCGAACGCTTTATCCAAAGGGTGCTGGAAAACCACACCAACGGCGAACAAATTTGGATTATCAGCCATAGCTGGATCTTGCAGCATTTGATCTCTGTGCTGCTAGGCTGCGATCGCTCTTGGCGGCTGCACGCCCGCAACACGGCCTTGTTTGAATTCTGGATCGATCGATCGCGCTGGCAGCAAACTGACCAAAACCGCTTCAACACCGATCTCTGGCAAATTCGCCGCTTCAATGACTATCAGCATATTGTCCAAGCCAGGGGCGATTAACAAGTTACGGGCTGCGATTACGGCGATCGGCTTGGGTTTAATATATCTTTAGGTGCGACAAACGGTTTATGACGCAAAATATGGGCGTTGACTTATGTGGGCTTTGACTTCGCTAGATTGATCACACCCTAGAATTTGGTACTTTTTGATTTGACACTTTTTAACTTGGCATTCCTAGGAGTTGGGTTCAGCCCAATCGAGACGAATCATGGTAGACCCAATGGATGACATTGTGAGGCAAGCCCGTCAGGGTAGCGTCTCTGCAATTATTCAAGTCTTAAATGAAAAGTTGGCTGGCTCTGGCATTCGGACAAGAGCCATGTTTTCTCAGGGCGTTTTGCAGCTCCTTTGCGAAGGCGCAAAACCCGATCAGTTAGAACAGCCCGTGATTGTCCCTCAAGTGCGGCAAATTTTGGAATCGCTTCAGCCGCGCCATATTCGCAAAGCCAATATCAACTGCCGCGTGGTGCGGGAGCAGCAATTGCTGTGGCTAGAGGAAATTAGCCGTGACCCAGACAATCAGCTCTTGTGGTCTGAAGAAATTACGCTCCGCCAGCCCAGCTTCTTTCAACGGCTGACGCAGGATGCCAAAGATCGGCGGCACGGCTCGACCCGCATGGAGATGGCGAAGACTCCACCCAAGCGACTGGCAAGAGAAAAAAAAGTTTTCTGGCGCGGCTTAGTCGGGGGCGCAAGTTTGAGCCTATTTTTGCTGCTGTTGGGCTGGGCAACCTACGGCTGGCTCAGTCCCAAGCTAGCGGGGCAGCCTGCCGCAACCGACACGCCTAAAGCCCCTACGCCTGAAGCTTCACCGTCCCTCGCCGCATCGACTCAGCCAAAACCCGCCACGGCAACTACGGCTAGTCAACGCCCTACTTCTCCCAAGCCAGATCCTTTTGCAGAAGCAGTTCGGCTCGCCGAAGGAACGGTCACCAACGGGCAAGCCGCGCAAACTCCAGCAGAATGGCTAGAAGTCGCGACCCGCTGGCAACGAGCTTCCGATTTAATGAGCCAGGTTCCCTCCAGCGATCCGCGCTATGTTACCGCTCAAGATCGAGTCAATCAGTATCGGCAGAACAGCGAAACAGCGCTACAAAGAGCGCAAAGCCAGTAAATACAGATGAACATTCGGATTGGTAACGGTTACGATATTCACCGCCTTGTGCCCGATCGCCCCCTCATCCTCGGCGGTGTCTCCCTCCCTCACGATCGCGGCTTGCTCGGACATAGCGACGCAGATGCCCTAACTCACGCGATCATGGATGCCATGCTGGGAGCCTTAAGCCTCGGAGACATTGGGCACTACTTTCCCCCCACTGACCCCCAATGGAAAGATGCCGATAGCCTCAAGCTGCTGGCGCAGGTCAATCAGCTCATCCACACCCAAGGCTGGCGGATTGGCAACTTGGACACCGTGATTGTGGCAGAACGACCCAAGATTAAACCCCACATTGCCGCCATGCGCGATCGCCTCGCTAGCGTGTTACAGATTGAACCCGACCAAGTTGGCATCAAAGCTACTACCAACGAAAAGCTAGACGCGATCGGGCAAGAGGCAGGCATTGCCGCTTACGCAGTCGCGCTGTTGGTTAAAGATCTGTAGGTTTCGCTATAGTGATATCAGCAATGTAACCAACCGTTAAGAGAACCTATGGTCGCCAATCTGGCTCAGGATTACTCAATGTCCGCCCAGGATGCCGCTGCACTGCGATCGGTCTTTGCAACCCTTACCGCCGAAAGTTGTCCGCGATCGTTTAATTTCCACATGCACACGGTCTACTCTGACGGCAGGCTTCAGCCGGAGCAGCTCGTAGAGCAGGCAGCAGCGATCGGGCTGCGAGGGCTAGCCATCACCGATCACCATAGCGTTCAGGGCTACCAAAAAGCGCAGCAGTGGTTGACTCAGCGAACCGCACCCATGCTGCCTCGGCTCTGGACAGGCATTGAAGTCAACGCTGGCTTGCTCAATGATGAAGTTCACATTTTGGGCTACGCTTTTAATCCTGCCCATGCAGCGATGCAGCCCTACCTGCAAGGTAGCGCTACAAATGGACAGAGCTATCAGGCAGATAGCGTGATTGGCGCGATTCAAGCCGCCGGAGGGTTGGCGGTGCTGGCGCATCCCGCGCGGTATCGGCGATCGCCAGATGAGCTAATTCCAGCCGCAGCGCAGCTTGGGATTGATGGCATTGAGACTTTCTATGCGTACAACAATCCTACCCCTTGGTCGCCGAGCCTCAAGCAAACTATAGCCGTCAAAGCCCTTGGCAAAACCCACAACCTGCTAAACACCTGCGGGACAGACACGCACGGCTTAAATCTTCTGCAACGCCTTTAGTTAAATTTTGTCTTTGTTAGCCCCCTTTTATCACCTGATCGAACAGGCATTAAACCTCCTACACTTGGATTAAAGACCTTCCGTAAAAGTGTTCAATTCCGGACACATCCAGCGCGAGCTTAGTTTAAACTAAACCAGCGCAACGGCAAATCAGTCAGTTTGATAGGGGAGTGGGGACGTGCCAAAGTCTACAAAATATTTATTAGTTGGGTCGCCCGAAGCCTATAGCGGCAAGTCTGCCATCATTTTGGGGATGGCAAATCGGCTGAAAGAAAAAGGGTTGGACATCGCCTATGGCAAGCCGATCGGCACTTGTCTGGATCAAACGCAGGCAGACTTGGCTGAAGAAGATATTCAGTTTATTGCCGAAACGCTGGAGCTGCCCCCAACGCGAATTCTGCCAATGCTGCTGCCGCTGGATCAAACGACGATCGCCCAGCGCTTACTGGGCACAAACCAAACGAACTACACTCAGCGCCTCCAGGAGTATCTCCAGTCGGCATGGGGCGATTTGGTGCTGCTAGAAGGAGCCGGGACGCTGGAAGAAGGCAGATTGTTCGATCTCTCTATGCCGCAGATGGTTCAGACGATCGATGCCGCCGTGGTGCTGGTCTGCCGTTTTCATTCAGAGCTGATCGTGGACGAACTGCTGGATGCCAAGCAAAAGCTGGGCGATCGCCTGATTGGGGTCTTGATTAACGATATTCCCCCGGATCGAATGGGG
>JBBSFA010000261.1:0-5495 GCA_038239185.1 Elainellales cyanobacterium
AACAGCAATTTCCAGCGGCGGATGGTTCATCGATCGCAGTTTCGCGTAGCGTTTTTCGGGCAACAGCGGCTGAAGCTCTGCGATCGTAGGTTCCTGCCGCAGATGCAGCTTCATTGCGACCACAAAGGCAATCACAAGCTGCAATGCGGCAACTTTGTGCTGCCGATCTTGGTGATCAATCTCCAGAATATTTACCCAAATGTGACGCGATAGATTGCGAACGCTATTAATCAGGTTACCCCAAAGCCGCCGTCCTTCCCAGTAGCGCTCGTAGGCAGTGTTGGTACGAAACACCAGCATCAGCCCCAACACGACGTTAGGGATCACCCCTGTCAGAATCGGCAAGTGGAGCGGCAATCCCAAACTGTATAGAACAGAAACCAGTAGCCCGAAGCTGCCGCAGAGGATGGATTGCGGTAGAACAGAAGGAAGGACTGACCCCCGCAGCTTAAAGGCAAGTTGAAACCAATTTCGCTGATTATTGAACGGCATAGGCTGATTGAACGGCATAGATTGAACGGTATAGTCGGTGAGCAATCGCTTCATTTAAAGCCAGGATCATTCTGTGACTGGGGTCAGGCTAGGGCGGTGCATAAAGCTGAATTCCCTTACAATTTTTACAGTCTTTCCCGCCTGACAGTCCTTCCCACCACAGCCGATCGCTATGAAAATTCCGCGTAATCACGACTGGAATCTGACCCCAGAAGCAGCGATCGCCCTTCAGCAAGTCCTTGGCAGCGAAATTATTCTGACGGATCAGCTCGGTGAAGTCCGAACTGTAGCGGGGATTGACGTTGGCTTTGAAGCAGAAGGAACGATCACCAGAGCCGCGATCGCCGTCTTAAGTTTTCCAGAGCTGAAGCTGCAAGCTAGGGCGATCGCGCGTCGTCCGACGAGTTTCCCCTATATCCCAGGTCTGCTGTCATTTCGCGAAGTACCTGCGGTGTTAGAGGCACTGGAGAAGTTAAAAACCGCGCCAGATTTGCTGCTGTGCGACGGACAAGGCACTGCCCATCCGCGTCGGTTTGGCATCGCCTGCCATATTGGACTGCTGACAGATCTGCCCTCGATCGGCGTTGGGAAGTCGCTGCTGGTCGGCAAACATGCCGAAGTGCCGGATCAAAAAGCCGCTTGGACACCCCTACTGCACAAGGGCGAAACGATCGGTGCAGCCTTGCGGACTCGTCCGGGCACTAAACCGCTCTATATCTCGCCGGGACATCGGATCAGCTTGGAGCGAGCGATCGAGTTTGCGATCGCCTGTGCGCCCAAGTACCGTCTGCCGGAAACCACGCGCCAAGCGCATAAGCTGGCTTCAGAAACGCCACTAGAGCTAGAGAAGGAACTGCAAGTCGAGCCTGATATGGCGCAGCTTACTTTAGGGCTATAGCGATCGCCTATGCTTCTTCATTCACCACATCAAGCCAGACCTCATTAGTGCCATGATGCACCGTCTTCACCCACTTCAGCCGCTTCGGGCGCACTGCCATCCGGGCGGTAGTGGTGGCAATCACGGGCAGCCAATGGAACATGTAAAGCGTGCCAAATAGCGTCTGAATCAGGCTTAGCAGCACAGACAGCCGTTTTTGTCGGGGTTGGGTGCGGCGCAGTCCGGCAAACATGCCCAGCATCGACAGCATCACCGTCAGGCTAGTGACGGGCAGCAGCATCGGCGGGGTGCTACGCAGAAAAGCCATCAGAAAGTCGGGCACTGCCGCCGTAGGCAGCGCGTACTGAAACAGCCAGAACAAGAACAGATCGATCGTTTTCTTCGTGCCCAGCCGATTTTTGGCAATCAGCCGCCAGTAGTCGAGATAGCGCTGATAGCCGCCTTCTGCCCAGCGATTGCGCTGATGCCACAAGCCGATCGATCGCGTCACGCCTTCTTCCCCAACTGACGGATGCATTAGCAGGTCAATCTGCCACTGATCGAGATGCAGCCGCAAAGTCAGGTCTAAATCATCGGTGATCGTTTCTTCATTCCAGCCGCCGCAGCGCTCCAATGCCAGCCGCCGGACAAACTGACCGTTGCCGCGCAGCTCGCCAATGCCGCCGATCGCAATCCGCCGCCGCTGCAAAACGCTATCGATCGCCATTTCAGCTTCCTGCCCTCTCGTCCAGAGATTGGTCGCGGCATTGACGATCGCCTTTCTCACCTGCACCGCGCCCAGCGTTTCGCGCTGAAACATCGGCACAACCTGTCGCAGCAGATCGCTAGGCACTTGGGCATCGGCATCAAAAACGGCGATAATTTCGCCTTTCGTCGCAGCCAGCACTTGATTCAGTGCCCCGGATTTGCCGCCGCCCGCGTTGGGCAAGCGGTGAACCACATTCAGCTGCTCATAGTCTCGCACCAGCCGATCGAGCACGAGCGGGGTGCGATCGGTGCTGGCATCATCAATAATCCAGAAGTCATAGCGATCGGCGGGATAGTTGAGGCGAGCAAGGTCTTCGACCAATGCCGTGATCACCGCTTCTTCGTTTTTGGCTGCCACCATCAGCGACACATAGGGATAGTCTTCCGGGTTGTCGCCGCTGAGCGGTTCGGGGATGGGAGTCTCGCGGGCACAGAATAATCGCAGGCTGTGCAGTCCAAAGATCGTCGCTAGCCCCCAGACGAACCAAATCCCCCAGACCGAAAGGTGGAGGGCGATCGTGCTGCTCCAGATTAGCGAAAGGGCGATCGCCGCTTTCTGCCGACGACCTTCTAAGCCGCGATCGTACAGGTTTTCACCTTCTAAGTTATTTAAGTCCAAATCACTCAAGTCTGAACGCCTCAAGCCTAAATTAATTAATTCAGCAGATTCCGCCGATAGCTCAGACGGGTGTGGGTTGTTTGGGCGCAGGCTGTTCAGGGGTGGCTCGTTTGGTCGATCGCTGTAGGAATCGCTTTCGCGCCAGGAATTCTCCGGCATAGGTCATTTGATTAAGGAACCAGTACTTGTCTAAACCCTTAAAGAAGCTGGGGATGAGGTAGCACCAAACCGTACAGCCTTCGCATACGGATAGCTTGCCCTGAGATTGGCGATATTTCTCAACCTCTTCCGAGTCGCGGTACAGATCATAGAGCCGACCTGCGATCGGCACTGCCGACTGAGCAAAGTGATAGCAGGGCAACAGGATCTCATCGTTGGGCGAGATAGCAATCACGGCATCCACTGCCTTGCAGCGCGGATTTGCGGTATCGTTGCCCCCTGCCTCAATGAAGGCTAGGGCAGCCTTATTGTAGCCAAGATTGCGATACTGCCGAGCCGCCGTTTCGATCGCCATGGCAATTTCTGGAGTCGGGTTCTTCTTGTTGTTGTAGTTCTCATGCGCCGTGAACGCTGGATTAAGCCAGACCCGCACCCCTAGCTTCTCGCCAAATTCGGCAATCTCGCCCAGGCGATCGAAGTTTTGCGCCGTGACCGTATGGTTCAGCACCGGGAACTCGCCCAGCGACAGAGCAATTTCGACCGATTCAACCAGCGTGTCAAAGATCTTCGTGCCGCGAGACTGGTCGTGAGTTTCGGCATCGGCTCCATCCAGGGAGAAATTCAGGAAGTCTACCAAGCCCTGCATCGACTTCGCTTTCTGCGGATACAGGATGGTGTTGGTGGTCATGCTGGTGACAAAGCCCTGCTGTTTGGCTTCGGTGAAGACTTCTGCTACATCCGATCGCAGCAGGGGTTCACCGCCCGTAAAGTCTACATACTTAACGCCCAACCGCCGCAAATCTCTCAAATTGTGCTGAATCGTCTCAAAACTAGCTTCCTGTTTGGGATCTAGCGCCCAGATATCGCAAAAATGGCAGCGGGCATTGCAGCGATAGGTCAGATAATAATTAGCAACAAGGGGAGGCATAGGAATCCAGGGAAGATGAACTGATGCAAGACCTGTCTTTTCTTTTGGCAAAACTTAACTTTCATCAAAACCTAGCTTTATAGGATAAAACTGGGATAAACATTGCTTTGGAGAGATATGAGAAGGCGATGTTGGAAACAGTTTACCAGGATCAACCCATCTGGATTAAAAATTTAGACATCTAAAAGCTGGGGAGATTGACAATCCCCAATTGGCATGGGTTCCAGTCCACCGATTTCTTCAAGCCAACTGTTTCGCTAAAGCACTGCTAAATTCTTCGTAGGGCTTAACGCCGACCAAGGTTTCTGCTAGCTCGCCCTGCTTGAAGAACATTACGGCAGGGATACTGCGAATGCCAAAGCGTTTCGCGACCTCTTTATTAGCGTCCAAATCCAGCTTAAAAACCTTGGCGCGATCGCTGTACTCTTCTGCCAGTTGATCCATCAGGGGGGCGACGAGTTTGCAAGGCCCACACCAAGAAGCAGTGCAGTCTACCACAAAAAGCGGCGCAGTTTCTAACAACGCATTAAATTCGGCTTCATCTTGAATATAAGTAGCAGTCATGGGAGCCTCTGGCAAAGCAATATTATCTCATAGCTGCATCCACAGAAGCGATCGCGGATGCAGAAGCTATGTTTACGTGCGTCCCAAGGCTTGCTGGATCTCGCTGATCTGAGCATCAGCGTCTTCATTTTGCTTCAATGTTTTCCAGGCGGCAGCGATCAGGTCATTCAGCGACTGCATCTTGTCAGGCGACAAGTATTCAAAGTCCCCCACATCAAACGCTTGGGCAACCGATGCCAGATATTCTTCTTGTTGCGATCGACTACTCATACTGTACCCTTCCCAAAATGCCAAAATCACTATAGCACCTGACACAGCAGTCTTCCTATCTGCCCAAGAGCAGATCAACCTCTACCCCCACACCCGTAAACCCTAGCGGTTCGATCGCGCCCGTCGTCCAAACAGCCTGCGAGCGATACTCACCCTCTACGGGATCGCGCATCACCACCAATTCGATCGCCTGCAAGTTAACCACCCAATATTCAGCAATGCCAGCCGCAGCATAGACTTTAGCTTTTGGATCTAAGTCTTTTTTGAGACTGGAGTCAGAAAACTCAATCAACCAAAAAATATCTTCGGGGTAGGGGTGATGCTGCTCATAGCTGTTTAATCGTCGCACGGTCGCAATATCTGGCTCCGGCTCGGAATTGCTGCTGGGAATCGTGATCGGGTGCCCTTCCCGAATCTGCACCTGCTTTCCCCCCTGCTTCCCCAGTAAATCTCTCAGGTATTCAGCCGCCTTTGTGCTTTTGTTAGCGTGTAGCGCTCCCTCAGAAGGCATCTCGACCAGTTCTCCATTCAGCAACTCAATATGGCTCTCGTCCAGCGCACCAGAATCAACAATCTGATGATATTGCTCTAAGGTGAGCTTTGCCGGACTGAGCAGAGAGACTGACTTTACGGTCATCGGTTTGCTCATTAAAACGATCGAGTTGACATTTAACGTATTATACGAAATATGGTCAACACACTCCCTGCGCCCCAAAACTTGATCACCGATACCTGGGTGTCTGCCACCTGGGAAGAATTTTTGGCGCTATCCGATCGCCCCGAATCAGAGCAGGCGCGGTGCTACTACGATACGGGTT
>JBBSFA010000262.1:0-5486 GCA_038239185.1 Elainellales cyanobacterium
GATCAGGTGATTGAACTGCGAAGCGGTCGGATCTCAGAATTGGGGCTAAAGGTGGGCGATCGCGTTAGCATTCAGTTTATAAAATAGGCAGGTTGGAGCAGTTCGCTAGAGGAAGTTCAATGTACGTGGTCATTGGCGGTGCAGGGCTAATTGGACTCAATCTGGCACAGAAGCTAATCGATTTGGGACACACGATCGCCATGATCGATATCGATCCGGTGGCTTGTCGATACGCCCGTGAGCAGTTGGGAGTGATGGCATTCGAGGGCAGCGCCGTCAGCACTGAGCTTTTGCTGGAGGCAGGCATCCGCAAAGCCGAGGTAGCAGTGATCGTGCTGCACGACGATGCGCTGAACTTGGCGATGGTCGCGCTGGCGAAATACTATGGAGTGCCGCGCATTTTGGTACGAATGAGCCACCGCGATTTTGAGCAGCCTTACCGGATTGCGGGCGCAACTTCGATCATTAGCATGACCGATTTGGCAGTGTCTACCCTGGCAAATGCGATCGAGTATCCTCAAGTCGAGTCAGTGATGCACTTTGAGCAGGATCAAATTGAAGTCCTGAAGCTGCCTGTGCCTCAAAACTCTCACGTTGCAGGACGAAATTTAGCGGCGATCGCCCGCGATCCTTCTTTTCCCCAGGGGGCTTTGATTATTGGCTATCAGGCGCACCCGCACGACGATTTGATTATCCCCAACGGCAATACGCTGATCGCCGCCAACTCAACGATGCTGATGGTCACGAAACCGGGATCAATGCGAGAAGTGATTGACTTCATTCAGGAGTGCAGGACAGATCTAGCAGATTGACGCACTCTCAAGAGAGGTTAGATTAGGGAAACGATGCACCATATGCCTTGATATAAGCTATGCCTCCTGCTCCTGCTTCTCAAACTTCGCCCTGCATCCCCCTGTATCACGTCAGCATTTGGGAAGGAATTGCGATCGCAGTTGGCGCGGTTGCGATCGTGGGAGTGGGGGTAGCAGGACTGAGCGTCAAAGCCTTAAACAATGCGTTTAATCCCCAGCGGGCAGAGGCGATCGCCCATAGCATGGCAGATTTCGCCATTGCAGGCGGCTCTAAAGGGCTATTTGGCACTAATGTGGGCGGCGGCAGAATGGCGGTGATTGGCAGCGAATCGGTGCTGACTCTAGGGACAAATGCAACGGCAGATGTGGTGACGATGCCGGAAGTCGAGCTGCTAGTTGCCCGAATTCCCACCCAGCAAGATCCAGAGACAGAGGCTTCTGACTGGGGAACAGACATGTTTTTTTCTGGCTTCTCCTTCTCTAACCAAACCGCCGATGCCTTCAAAATCGCGACAACGCACCCAGAAGAGCTTGCCTTTTGCGGTGCGATCGCTCCAGTCAAAATAGAAGAAGGAACCTTAGCGACTTCAGAGCAAACCTCAGTTCCGGCAGTTCGCTACGAAGTAAAAGTCTCCTTTAACGACGAAGACCAGATTGCGATCGTTTCAGCCGCAGGTCAACGCGCTCAAGAAAAAGCAGCTCAGGCATTTCAATCAATTCGGTGTCGATAATTAAAATTAAGCTTGCTCTTTAATCCACGATCGCAGCAGCCGAATCGATGCCGCTAAACTGATTGAGTCACTCTCCTGCAAAAATTGTAAAATTCGATCGGCAGAGAGCAAAGGGAATCCCCGACTGCGCTTTGATTCGGTGTAGCGATCGCCTTGCAGCACGTAGACCAATAAGCTGCCTTTCAGCATCTCTTCATCATCCGTGGTGATGTAGCGCCAAACCTCTGGGATGCCCAAAGCTGCATAGATCGGTAGCTTATCCAAATGACTTTTCGTCAGCGCAATTTCCACCAGCAAATCGGGAACCGGATCAACAGGCAATCTGATTTCATTCCTGCCCTGCATGGCGATCGCGTCCCGCAGATAGTAGCAGGCATCTGATTCAGTCGCGCAACCCAGATCTGGCGCTCGAAGCAAAACAGATTTTAGGTTAGCGACGGGATAGCGCAACTCTTCGGCTAGCACTAAGATCAGCGACTCCAAAAGCTGGTTGCAGCGTTCGTGAGTGGCGATCGGAGTCATCAGTTCCAGCTTGCCCCGAAAATAAGTCAGGCGGGTTTGCCGTTCTTCGCCTAGTTCTACCAGCAGCCTTTCAAACTTCTGCCAGTTCACGTTCGACAAAATCGTTCGCTTCTCAGTGGGCAGCACTTTTTTGGAGCTACGAAAGAAAGAGGGAAAGAGCATGAGCCAGGGCAAAACGAGAATAATTCTTTACTGATTAGTGTAGTGCATCTCTCCAAAAGCAGATTTCCAACCCACAAACCGCTAAATAAGCAACCTATTCAACAAACATTGCTAAATTGGTAGATTCAAACCGCTCATCTGGGAATTTTGGAGATATCATCTCACTCAGCGAGCCAAGTAGATTTAAGCTAAAAGCGAAAGGTGACAGAGGCATGGGGCGACCAGACGATCGACCTGAAAATGTAGACTTGGCAACGGGTTCAACGCCTAGCCTAGACGCTAGCGCTGCCGAGTTAAGTGCAATTGAGCCAGATGCAATTGAGTCAGATGCAAGCGAGTCCAGCGCGATCGAATCCAGCGCGATCGATGCCACGCTGCGATCGATGACTCAGGATTTGCGGAACTTGCAGCAGGACTTGGTGAGCCAACTGCATCAAGATATCCGCCGACTGCAAGCCGAAAAATCGCGCTTGCTGAACGATGTCGAGAAATTGCAGAATCAGCATCAGGCGATTCAGTCGCAGCACGATGTCGCCCTGTCCCGGCAGCAGATGGCACAGCAGCAAGCCTGGGCAAAGCAATTGGCTCTCGTCCTGGCAAATCACTTGCAGACAGCGCTGAGCCAACGCCTGGGACAACTGGAAGACTATCCCGTAGCGGGATCGCCTAACCTGCCACAGATTCGCAGCGCTGGGGAAATTCAGGCAATGCAGGGATCGATCGCCTCTCTGGATGACACGGTGAATCGTACCTTTGCTGCACTCAGAAATGACCTGAACAGCTACCAAAGCAACCTTTCCCAGCAGCTCGATCGGATGCAGAATTTAGGACAGCAGGGCGAAGCGATTCTAGAGGTGCTGGTAGGTCGCATCAGTCAGCAGCTCCAGGCAGAAATGGGAAAGCCAGCCTTGGGAGACTCTTTAGACAACAGCTTAAGCGGCAACAGCTTAAGCGGCAACAGCTTAAGCGGCAACAGCTTAAGCGGCAACAGCTTAAGCGGCAACAGCTTAAGCGGCAGTGGCTTAGGTGAGGCAGCAACTTCGATCGCCAATCCAACCTATCCTGCGATTCCGCCTGGGCAGCCGACCTCACCCAGCGGCTTGGCTCCCGTGCAGATGCCGATCGTTTCAGCTCAGCCTGAAGCGCCTGTCACCCAAATTCCTGAGCCAGCGGGTAGAGCCGCCTCGACCGGGAATACGATTTTCCCGACGGCTCATGCCGTTGCGCCCGAACCTGCGATGGCTCCCGTGCAGTCAATGCTGCGCCCTCGTAGACTGTCGCAGTTTCAGGCGGGGTTGGTGATGATTCTGCTGTCTACGCTGGCGTTGTCGTTGCACAACGTAATCGTCGGTATCGTGAGTAATCCCACCAAGCTGTTTGGGGTGATCCCGATCGGCGGTTTTATCAGCATTCATGGTTTTGGCAGTTCGCTGTTTTTGCTGTGGATGCGAATGCTAATCGTGGTGCCGCTGATGGCATGGTTAGCCGGAATTCTGTATCCGCCCACTTGGCGGGATCTGCGCTACTTTTTTGAGTCCAACGATCGGCGGCTGATGGGCAGCGTGATCGGCAGCGGCTTCTTTCTATTTTTGTCGCAGGTGTTAATCTACATCTCGATTAGTCAGATTGGACCTGCGGTTGCCGTAACGATTTTGTTTATGTACCCGATCATCACAGTGCCGCTAGCATGGGTGCTGTTTGGCGATCGCCCCAACCGTTTCCGGGTGATTGTCATGGCGACAATTTTGACGGGCGTAATTCTGACGGCATTGCCCAAAATCTCAACTACAACCAGCCTCACGGGCGGGGGCGTTGTCGCCGCAATTTTGTCGGGCGTATTTTTCGCCTGCTATCTGATTTCCATGCAGATTAGTTTCCGCAAGCTGCACCCCGTACCCGTCAGCTTGATTCAGTTTGCATCAATTTTTGTCCTCACCAGCATCAGCTTGATTGTGTTGGGAATCGAAGTCACCCCGAACGATCGCGGCGGTTTGTTCCTAGGTGGATTGGTGCTAGGAGTCTTGACCCTAGCGGGCTATTTGCTCAATAACTTCGGGGTGCGACTGATGGGGGCGGCGCGGGCTTCGATTATCGCTGCCAGTGGCCCTGTGCTGACGGCGCTACTCGCCTTCTTTTTGATTCCTGGCAGGCTGACCATTTTGCATCCGATTCAGCTTCTTGGCATTTTAGTTGTGACATTGGGCGTGACTGCGCTCAGTTTTGAACGAATTTTGATTCAAAATCAGCGTGAGGCAAAGCAAGCCCGTGCAGGGGACGAAAAGGCATAAGCGCTGAAACCGTTCACATTTTTGGAAGAAAAACTAAAGCTTTGCGGGGAAGCGATCGATCGGTTCCCCAATTTGTAAATTTAAAGCTACATTAAGCAGAATAAGATTTCCTAAGTATTTTTAGGGAATTCAAAGTCCGAATCAAGATCCATCAACTTTAGCTCTTTCCTGCTTGGGTTCCAGGTTCAAGTGAACCTAGAAACAGGATAACTAGCTTCATCAAAGGACTATGGGGAGTGAAGTTGAATGTGAAAATCTTAGTTTTAGCGAATGTCTGCTAATCCAAGCCTAAGTTCTTGGAGCAAATCTAGGTTCCTGAAAAAGGCTGCTGGGAAAGTCTGTTGGTGCAGGCTCTCTTTTTGGTAAGCAGTTTTCTCTCTTTTACTCGGACTTTATGCAATCGCGATCGCTGAAGGCTATGAACTATGGCGATCGGGCATTGCCACATTTTATCTTTTCTGTATTTTATTCTTTCTCAAAGAGGTTACCGTGGCTTTATATGCAGAATTGCATCGTCATCTAGGGGGTTCAGTGGTGCCGCGTGTGCTGTGGCGCTATTTTCAGCGCAGCCAGGAAGAGTCAGCGCAGCGCTTTGGCACTTATGAAGCCTTTGAAGAATTCTACACTCGCCCTCGCGCAACGCTAGAGGAATATCTGGAGCTGCACACGCTGGTCGAGAAAGTTCAGACAAACGAAACGCTGCCCTATTTCATTTATCGGCTGATTCGGGGCGCATATGTCTTCGAGAATTTGGCTTATCTAGAGCTGCGCTATACGCCTTATCTGCGAACCCCAGAGAATTTGAGCCAAACCGATCGCATTGATCAGATGGCGCAAATTGTCGATACTGTGGGCAAAGCAAGCCGAGCCGTGGAGTACCCGATCGTCACTAGCAAGATCTTGTGTATGCACTCGAAGCTGCCCTACGAAGTCAACCGAGCGATCGTGGATCTAGCCGCGCAATCCAAGCA
>JBBSFA010000263.1:0-5484 GCA_038239185.1 Elainellales cyanobacterium
TCTTCCTTGCCCAGTTGGAAATCGCCCAACAGCTCGATTTGCCCGTGATTATCCACTGTCGCGATGCAGCGGTCGAGATGGCGGAGCTGGTGCGATCGTTTCGGGCAGATGGCGGCAAGGTCAAAGGCGTGATGCACTGCTGGAGCGGCACTCCAGAGGAAACCCAGTGGTTTTTAAATCTGGGCTTCTATGTGAGCTTTAGCGGTATTGTCACCTTTAAAAATGCGACTCAAGTGCAGGATTCAGCCAAGCTAGTGCCGATCGATCGGCTGCTGGTCGAAACCGATTGTCCTTTTTTGGCTCCTGTGCCCAAGCGGGGCGATCGGCGGAATCAGCCTGCCTACGTGCGCTATGTGGCTGAGCAGGTTGCCCAGTTGCGCCAGATTCCCCTGGAAATGCTGGCTGAACAGACCACGGCAAATGCCTATCGGTTGTTTAATCTGCCACAGCTTCAGCCAATAACACAAAACTGAAACTCTGCGCCATAATAAAGATTGAAACAAGAATTGCGAGGGCTACCGAATTTGTGGGGTGAAGTCCATTCCTAAGTCAGCATCGCTGAAGTTTTACAGGTTTGGGTCACTCCTTTGCTGCGTGGTTGACATTCCCCGATGTTTGCGTTAAACTCACCTCTGCCATATTTCTTCGCAACAAGTTGCCACTATTGGAATTCCTTCTAGATAAAAGTCTAAGCTGTTGTGTGCTAGCTACAGAAGATTTAGCTGTGAAAGGCAGCTCGGTCAAGGAAAGTCGCTCTGAAAGACAGAGCTTGCCGGGAAAAGATAGTTCCAAAGGACAAATAGTTTTTGAAAGACCACTAAGCTCTAAATTAAGCTCTAAAAAGTTAAGTTTTGTTTTAAAGACAACAGGTGTTTTAAAGACAACAAGCGCTTTAAAAACAACGAGTTCTAAACAACTGGGCTGAATTCAGTCTTCCTGAGTGCGAAGACTGAAGTTTTTTCGTCCATATATTTTCTAAACTGCCGTACTGCTGGGATTGCGCCCCGCGATCGACTTGAGGACAAGCATGAGCAACCTGACCCAACCCGCTATCCAATCTGTTAAGCAATCTGTATCTGCACCTGTTTTTACCCTACCCGACCTCGTTGAAATTCAGCGGGCAAGCTTCCGCTGGTTTTTGGATGAAGGGCTGATCGAAGAACTCGACAGCTTCTCGCCCATCACCGACTACACGGGCAAGCTAGAGCTGCACTTCTTGGGCAAAGACTACAAGCTGCGCCGCCCCAAATATGATGTCGATGAAGCGAAGCGGCGGGACAGCACCTATGCGGTGCAGATGTATGTACCCACCCGTTTGATCAACAAAGAAACGGGCGAAATCAAAGAGCAAGAGGTTTTCATTGGCGATCTACCGCTGATGACCGATCGCGGTACGTTCATCATCAACGGCGCTGAGCGGGTCATCGTCAACCAGATTGTCCGTAGCCCTGGGGTCTACTACAAGAAAGAGATCGACAAAAACGGACGAAGCGCCTACAACGCCAGTCTCATTCCCAACCGAGGCGCGTGGCTCAAATTTGAAACCGACAAAAACGACCTAGTTTGGGTGCGGATCGACAAGACCCGCAAGCTGTCGGCGCAAGTGCTGCTGAAGGCTTTGGGGCTGACCGATGGTGAAATTTTTGATGCGCTGCGTCACCCCGAATACTTCCAGAAAACGATCGAAAAAGAGGGTCAGTTCAGCGAAGAAGAAGCGCTGATGGAACTCTACCGCAAGCTGCGCCCCGGTGAACCGCCCACGGTATCCGGCGGGCAACAGTTACTAGACTCCCGCTTCTTCGATCCCAAGCGCTATGACCTGGGACGAGTCGGTCGCTACAAGCTGAACCGCAAGCTGCGGCTGAGCGTTCCAGAAGCGACTCGGATTCTCACGCCTCAAGATATTCTGGCGGCGATCGACTACCTGATCAACCTGGAATTCGACACAGGCACGATCGATGACATCGACCACTTGGGCAATCGCCGGGTGCGATCGGTGGGCGAACTGCTGCAAAACCAGGTGAGAGTCGGTTTGAACCGCTTGGAGCGGATTATCCGGGAGCGGATGACGGTTTCTGATGCGGATTCTTTGACCCCAGCATCGTTGGTTAACCCGAAGCCGCTAGTTGCCGCGATTAAGGAGTTCTTTGGCTCCTCGCAGCTCTCGCAGTTCATGGATCAAACCAATCCGCTCGCCGAGCTGACGCACAAGCGTCGTCTCAGCGCCCTAGGTCCTGGTGGTTTAACTCGTGAACGGGCAGGCTTTGCGGTGCGCGATATTCACCCCTCTCACTATGGGCGGATTTGTCCGATCGAAACGCCTGAAGGTCCCAACGCCGGACTGATTGGTTCGTTGGCCACCCACGCCCGCGTCAACTCCTACGGCTTCGTTGAGACTCCCTACTACAGAGTCGAAAACGCGCGGGTGCTCAAAGACGAAACGCCGCTCTACATGACTGCCGACGAAGAAGACGATTTGCGGGTGGCAGCAGGCGACGTAGCCATGGACGAAAACGGCTACCTGATCGGCGAGCAAGTCCCCGTTCGCTACCGCCAAGAGTTCACCACCGCTAGCCCTCTAGAAGTGGACTATGTGGCGATTTCGCCCGTGCAGATTATTTCTGTGGCAACCTCACTGATTCCGTTCCTAGAGCACGATGACGCGAACCGCGCCCTGATGGGATCGAACATGCAGCGTCAGGCAGTCCCACTGCTCCGTCCAGAGCGTCCTTTGGTGGGAACTGGGCTAGAAGCGCAGGCAGCTCGTGACTCTGGGATGGTGATCGTCAGTCGGGTAGACGGCGAAGTCACCTATGTCGATGCCAATCGGATTCGGGTTCGCACTGAATCAGGCAGAGAGACTGAGCAGCTCTTGCAAAAGTACAACCGATCGAACCAGGACACCTGTTTGAACCAGCGTCCGATCGTCTTTGTGGGCGATCAGGTGGTCAAAGGGCAAATTTTGGCAGACGGCTCCGCGACTGAAGGCGGCGAGATCGCCTTGGGTCAAAACGTGCTGGTCGCCTATATGCCTTGGGAAGGCTACAACTACGAGGATGCCATCCTGATCAGCGAACGGCTGGTTTACGACGATGTTTACACCTCGATTCACATTGAGAAGTACGAGATTGAAGCGCGTCAAACCAAGCTGGGACCTGAAGAGATCACTCGTGAGATTCCCAACGTGGGGGAAGACTCGCTGCGGCAACTTGATGAAACAGGCATTATTCGGATCGGCGCTTGGGTGGACAGCGGTGACATTCTGGTCGGCAAAGTCACGCCAAAAGGCGAATCGGATCAGCCGCCGGAAGAAAAGCTGCTGAGAGCCATCTTTGGTGAGAAAGCACGGGATGTTCGCGACAACTCGCTGCGAGTGCCAAACGGCGAAAAAGGTCGCGTGGTAGACGTGCGGATGTTTACGCGGGAGCAAGGCGACGAACTGCCGCCCGGAGCCAACATGGTCGTGCGCGTCTATGTGGCTCAGAAGCGGAAGATCCAGGTCGGCGACAAGATGGCAGGTCGGCACGGCAACAAGGGAATTATTTCCCGGATTCTGGCGAAGGAAGACATGCCTTACCTGCCAGACGGCACCCCGCTCGACATCGTGCTCAACCCGCTGGGTGTGCCTTCACGGATGAACGTGGGTCAGGTGTTTGAGTGTCTCTTGGGCTGGGCAGGTCACAATCTGGGAGTTCGCTTCAAGATGATCCCTTTCGATGAAATGCACGGGGAAGAAGCCTCTCGCTTGACCACCCACGGTAAAATTGCCGAGGCACGGGAGAAGACTGGCAAGGACTGGATCTTCAACCCCGACAACCCTGGCAAAATCCCAGTCTATGACGGACGGACGGGGGAACCCTTCGATCGCGCCGTCACAGTCGGCAAAGCCTACATGCTGAAGCTGGTTCACTTAGTAGACGACAAGATCCACGCGCGTTCTACGGGACCTTACTCGCTGGTGACGCAGCAGCCTTTGGGCGGCAAAGCGCAGCAGGGCGGTCAGCGCTTCGGGGAGATGGAAGTCTGGGCACTGGAAGCTTTCGGCTCTGCCTACATCCTGCAAGAGCTACTCACGGTTAAGTCCGATGACATGCAGGGTCGGAATGAAGCGCTAAATGCGATCGTCAAGGGTAAAGCGATTCCTCGACCCGGTACGCCAGAATCCTTCAAGGTGCTGATGCGAGAGCTACAGTCGCTCTGTTTGGACATCGCAGCGCACAAGCTGCAAACCCAGGAGGACGGCACCAGCCGCGATCTGGAAATTGATTTGATGGCAGATGTGGGCAACCGCCGCACGCCATCCCGTCCCACCTACGAATCGATCTCGCGTGACGAGATGGAAGAAGTCGAGGACTAGTTCCAATTCTGCATCAGGAGCGATCGGGGAGAAATGTGATTGATCTCCCTAATCGCGATCGCTCCTATCCCCTTCAAATGCCGAAAAAGCTGACATGCCGAGAAAGAGGAAGTAACTTGCGATGCCTAAAATCGAGCAGCGATTTGATTACGTTAAAATTGGTCTTGCCTCTCCAGAGCGGATTCGACAGTGGGGCGAACGTACCCTCCCGAATGGCTTAGTAGTGGGTGAAGTCACCAAACCAGAAACCATCAACTACCGGACGTTGAAACCGGAGATGGATGGTCTATTCTGTGAGCGGATTTTTGGACCCGCCAAAGATTGGGAATGTCACTGCGGCAAATACAAGCGGGTGCGCCATCGTGGGATCGTTTGCGAACGCTGCGGCGTTGAGGTGACAGAATCTCGCGTTCGCCGTCACCGCATGGGCTATATCAAGCTGGCGGCTCCGGTGGCTCACGTCTGGTATCTCAAAGGGATTCCTAGCTACATGGCGATCTTGCTAGACATGCCCTTACGGGATGTGGAGCAGATTGTTTACTTTAACTCCTATGTGGTGCTGAATCCCGGCAACGCTGAAAACCTTAGCTACAAGCAGCTATTGACCGAAGATCAGTGGCTAGAGATTGAGGATCAGCTTTACAGCGAAGACTCACAGCTCAGCGGCATTGAAGTCGGCATTGGCGCAGAGGCGCTTCAGCGGCTTCTGCAAGATCTAGAACTGGAAAAAGAAGCTGAAATTCTGCGGGAAGGCATTGCTTCTGCGAAGGGACAAAAACGCGCCAAGCTGATCAAGCGGCTCCGCGTCATTGATAACTTTATTGCAACGCAATCTCGACCCGACTGGATGATTCTGTCGGTGATTCCCGTCATCCCGCCCGATCTGCGCCCGATGGTGCAGCTAGACGGCGGACGATTTGCCACCTCTGACCTGAACGATTTGTATCGTCGCGTCATCAACCGCAACAACCGACTGGCTCGCCTCCAGGAAATCCTGGCTCCGGAAATTATTGTCCGGAACGAGAAACGGATGCTTCAAGAAGCGGTCGATGCATTGATTGACAACGGTCGGCGCGGTCGCACGGTCGTGGGAGCCAACAACCGTCCGCTCAAGTCGCTGTCCGACA
>JBBSFA010000264.1:0-5458 GCA_038239185.1 Elainellales cyanobacterium
ATCCACATCCACACCTGCCGCGCTTTCACCCAATGCTCAGGGCGCATCCCCACATCGGCAAATAATTTGCCGTAGTCTTCGATCGCCTCCAATCCAGTCCCTTTTTCCGGTGGCACGCCCATTAAGGGTTCGCCCACGATCGCCTGCGTTTCCGGTTGAAGCTGGTGTACGGCATAGTCAAACAGCTCATAGAAAGAGTCGCCGATGCTGTCGATCGCGTCTCCCAGCAGGTACTCTAGCTCTGGTTCCTCCAGCAGCAGCCGCTTCAGGAATTTTTCCATCTGAAGCTCTTTCCATGCCCGCAGCTTATTCCACACATCCTTGATAATCACTTCTTCTGAGGGCGTGAGATCGACGGGTTGGGGAAGCTCAACACCGCTGGGTTGACCCCGCACCCGATGCGCCTCTAGCGGTCTGCTGCCAGTTGAACTGCTAAACTGCGGAACGGTGCTGCTGTTGCCCTCGCTGCTGCTTTGGGTCAGACGGGCTTTCAACTTTAACTGGGGCGCTTGTGACCAAGTGGTAATCGGCAATTCTAAGTCGGCGTTGCGATCGCCATTCAAAGACTCCTGTGTGCTGAACGCTACCGTTCCAGCCTCCTGCCAGGGTTGGCTAATATCTCCTTCACGGTAGCAAAAAGTGATCGAGATCGTACAGTCTCCTCTGTTTTTCAACTCCACAAGCCAGTGCGACTGCATCCGAGCAAACAAATCGCGTTGCAACAGGGGTTCACCTGCGTTTGATGCCATCTGCACTCGGCATTTATATCGATAGCGATCGGTGTCCGGAATCTCAAGGGCAGAAATTTCGGTGAGTTGGATAATACGTGGATCGATCATGTGCTGAAGTAGGGGGGCAAGACAGCGGACTTCACTAGCTACAGCATACAAGGAGATTCAAAGTGATATCTTGGATGATATCTTGAGGATGATATTATTTTGGGCAAGAGGGGACAGGCGATCGCCCTCTCACCTTTCCGTTAGACTGGAACCATTCCTTACGGGCAGTTTGTCAGGTTGATAGCAAGCTAGCTTCATGACGAAGGGCTATTTTAACCTGAGCGCATTCCAACTCGATTTGTTGCAGTTTTGCAGCCGCATCTGGAAATATCCCTGCCTCGCTCGCCGTTTCCATTTCCTGACACAAGGCAGCAAGGGTGAGCGCACCGAGCGAAGCACTATTTGATTTCAGGGAGTGTGCGCTTCGATGGAGTAGAATCGCATTGCTGTTGGCAATTGCCGATCGCATGTCTTGCAAAAGAACGGGACTATCAGCGAGATAACACTCAAATAAAGCCAGCATCACTTCTTGGGAATCGCTACCCATCATTTCCTGCAACGATTGCAGTGTATTTTGATCAATTACATTTTGGTGCATAAGTTTCGAGGGTTCGGATATAATTTCAACGTCGGGATGACAACTAATTAATGCCTTGATTAGCGCATCTGGACGGATCGGTTTGCTGATATAGTCATCCATTCCTGCCGCCAAGCACTGCTCGCGATCGCCCTGCATTGCATTCGCGGTCATGGCAATAATGCGAGGATAGGTGCGGGTAGGGTAGGTTTCTCGGATTTGACGGGTGGCAGTTAAGCCATCCATCTCTGGCATTTGCACATCCATCAAAATTACATCATAGGTTTGCCGACACAAAGCCGCGATCGCTTCTAGCCCATTGCCTGCGACATCGGCACGATAGCCTAACCGCTCTAGCATTAACAGCGCCAATTTTTGGTTGACGGTATTGTCTTCAGTCAGCAAAATCCGCAAAGGCAACCGTTTAGCCATAGACGGATCTAAGCTGTTCTGAAGCGGAGTTGATGTTTTTAAGAGCGGTGTTTCACTAAAGAGTCCTTGCAAAACGTTATATAACTGGGACTGTTTCACTGGCTTATACAGGTAGGCAGTCAAGGGGAATTCTGTCGTCTTGGCGGCAGGATCTACTCGCGTAGTCGTCAGTAAAATGAGAGGGATTGATTGTTCCTGAAGTAGCTGCTGAAGCGCGATCGTGGAGGGTTCAGCTTGCAGGAGATGGTTGTCTAAAATCACCGCACCAACCGACTGACCCGCTTTGATGCCTGCTTTAATGTAAGTCAAAGCGTCCAGACCAGATTGCGCCGTACTCACTTTAATGTCCCAGCACTGGGCTTGCAAAACCAGATTTTGCCGACTGGTCGCGTTATGAACCACAAGCAAAAGTTGCTTGCCAGCAAACACCGCTTGATCTGGCACTTTAGCTTTGAGCAAGGAGGCAGCTTTAAGCAAGGAGGCGGGTTGAGCCACGATCGAGAAATAAAAGGTGGAACCCTGTCCTAGCTGACTCTCGATCCAAATCCGTCCTCCCATCAGGTTACAGAGGCGTTGGCTGATCACCAACCCAAGTCCAGTGCCTCCATAAGTGCGGCTCACGGACGAATCTCCTTGGCTAAAAGGCTTAAACAGACGCTCTAGGCGATCGGGAGCAATGCCCGTGCCTGTATCTTTAACCGCGAATTGAATGGCATAGTGAGGCAAATCAGCAGGACTGGTATCCGGAAAATCCTGGAGTTGCTCAGCCGTAACCGAAACAGTGACTTCGCCTTTCTGGGTAAATTTAATGGCATTCCCCACTAAATTCACCAGGATTTGCCGCAAGCGGGTGACATCTCCCAAAAGAACTTGGGGAATCAACGGCTCGATCAGATAGGCAACCTCAATCCCTTTTTCGATCGCTTTGGGAGCGAGCAAATCTAACATCTCTTCGATGCAGATGCGGAGATCGAACGGGTGGAGTTCTAGCTCCAACTTGCCGGACTCGATCTTAGAGAAGTCTAGAATGTCGTTAATGATCGTGAGCAAGGCATCGCCGCTGACTCTGACAGTTTCGACCAAATCGTGCTGATGAACGGTCAGAGCCGTATCTGACAATAGCCCGGTCATGCCAATAATCGCATTCATCGGAGTCCGAATTTCATGGCTCATCATGGCTAGAAATTCACTTTTGGCGCGATTGGCGGATTCTGCCTCTTGTCGGGCAAGGTCGAGGGCAATGTTTTTTGTCTTTAATTCTTCCTTTGCCTGCTTCCGAGCGCTAATATCACTCAAGGTTCCAGAGGTGCCAACAATCTCCCCATTTGCATTTAAGGTGGGTCGAATATAGACTTCAATCCAGCGAGTCTCTCCGGCTTTTGTGATGTAGCCAGCTTCGTAATGATTCTGTTTCTCCTGTTGGTTCATCAAACGGTGCAGTCGGTCAACGGTTTGGGGGCGATCGCTGGGATGCAAGTAATCCAGAAAATTGGTTCCCAAACTTTCTGCCTGAGCAAACCCCATGATTTCCGTCCAAGCAGGATTGAGAAAAGTCCACAGCCCGGCTGTATCCGTTTGGAAAATTACCTCTCTCACATGGTTAACCACCGAACGATACCGCGCCTCGCTCTCCCGCGATTGTTCTTCACTCGCTTGCAGCGCTTCGGTATTATTCTGAATGCGATCTGCCATTTGATTGAACGCAGCAGCAATTTGTGCCAGTTCATCTGACCCTTTCAACCCAGCGCGCTGCTCCAAAGCTCCAGCCGTGAGGCTGTTGCTAGCGATCACCAAGCGAGCCGCTCGCTGGGTCAGTGTCCGATCAAAAAATAACCAGGCAACAATGCAAAGCAGGCTTAGAGCCGCTGTGAACTCCAAGGAGTGCTGTAGCGAAAGGTTCAAGGCCTGCTGCTTGGGGGCTGAGATGTCGTACTCTAGCCACAAGATGCCAATACGGGAAGGTAGGAGTTCTCCTGCCAACGGCTCTAACCGCACTGGGTAAATTGCCCAGATTTGTTGCTTATTTGGAGAAACAATCACCTGCCCTGCCATTGTTTGCCGCACCTGCTCAAACAGCTTTAGATTGCTGTTCGCATCAATATTCTGGATGTGCTGCTGACGCAGCTCATAGCGGGTAGATAATAGAACCCGATCGTTTTGATCGTAAAGGCTGCTGAGCGCAAGATTGTCATTCCCTCGCATCATGCTAATCGCAATTTCCGCCTGCTCAATATCTCCACGTCGGTAGAAGTATTCCAACATGCTAGAGAGCAGGCTACCTGAAAATTGGGCACTTCCGTTCACGGTTGCTTCCACCGTTTCAAACGATTGAGTCGTTTCCCGCTGGAGATTGACTAGTCCTAGAAGAGTGCCAAAAAACAGCAAGATTGTTGGAATGGTTAACCGCAACGAAAAAGGGAAATGCTGCATAACGCAATGGGAAAAAGACTCTAAATCTCAAGGCTAGGAGGGAGAGGCAACCCTACTGATGCACTCTGCTAAAGCTTGACTTCGTTGACCTTAACTTCGTTGACCTTAACTTCATTGACAATGCGATCGTCGAGTAAGGGCGCGGGATCGATCGGGGTTGACAAAAGCTTATTTTCCACCATCACCTTGACGAGCTGATGGGTTGCCTTCAGCAGCGATGAATCTGCTTTTCCAAGTAGCTTTTGATTTTGCTGTAGATCTGGACTTCTCAGACCCTTCACAGAGTCTAAGAATTGCTTAGGGGTGACTCTAGTCCGGGGGGCAACTTGGCGAGCTGCATCTTCAGGATGGTTATTGAGATATTCCAGCGCCTGAAAACGCCCTTTAATGAGGGCTTTGACGGCATCTGGCTGATTGGCGATGACAGTCTCCCGCACCACTAAAACATCCACAATCTCACCCGGAATCTGAGAGCTATCAAACAGTTGTTTTGCCCCTGTACTCAAAAGCTTAGTGCGCGCAGGACCAAAGGTCACAACGGCATCGACCTTTCCACTTTTGAAAGCGCGTTCATGTTCAGACAAGCCTAACGAAACGATTTGAATATCTTTTGTAGACAGACCTGCTTTTTCCATTGCTCTCGTGATCACATACGCTCCCAAAGCATTTGCCTCGACCCCAACGCGCTTCCCTTTCAGAGCCTTGAGCGAGGGTATATTAGGCTTCGCTAAGATGACATCGCCCCCTTCAGAAAAATCCATGACTGTGACAATTCGCACATCAGAATTGGTTTCTGCCAAAACTAGGGCCTGATCCAGTGAAATACCGGCAGCTTCTATCTCTTTATTCCGAAATGCTCGAACTTCTTCAGTTCCAGAAGGCAAATCAACCAGTTGAATGGGCGTGTCTTTGTAATAGCCTAGGGATCTTGCTAGATACAATGTTTCGTAACCGGGCCAGAGGTTTGTGGCAACCCGTAGCGGAGAGGGCGGTTCTTTGCTGCAACTGACCAAGACGAACACACTCATTAAGGTGGCGATCGAAACCAGCTTCACCCGCTGTCGAAACTTCCCGGGATACCTGTTCCATAGCCTGTTCACTAATAAGCTATGGAAAAATGCTCTCAGGCTCGAAACAAACCTTCCGCTACGCGAGAAAACATCCATACAGACTCCATCGATTCCTTAATGAGGTTGTAACCAGTGGGAAGAACTGCTCTTTCAGCCAACCCATTCATTCC
>JBBSFA010000265.1:0-5453 GCA_038239185.1 Elainellales cyanobacterium
GGTGAAGATGCCTGGATCGACAATTTAGCGCCAGTTACGATCGAAAGCCATGTCTGTCTCTCCCAAGGCGTTTATCTTTGCACGGGAAACCACAATTGGAGTCACCCTGATTTTCAGTTGACTTTAGGTGCAATTCACATTGAGGAGAGTTGTTGGATTGCAGCTCGTTCAGTCATTGGGCCGAGTGTGACGATCGGCAGAGGGGCGGTTTTGGGGTTGGGCAGTGTCACAGGGCGATCGCTAGATCCAATGACAATCTATGCGGGAAACCCCGCTCAACCGATCAAGCTGCGCCAGTACAAATCTTATTCTCTGCTGCCTAAGGATTGAGCGGTTCACGCCGCATGACGCTGAATTTCAGTCTGGCTCCAAGACTCGGTTATCTTCTCTTTTTAGAGATTGTTTTTTCGTATTTTTCTACAAAAATACAAAATTCGCTCCCAAACTGCTCCAATTAGTCAACGCATCGGACAGAAGTATTAGGCTACCCATCAGTAAGCTACAGTTAAACCATCGGCTCTTACATCAGCATTTAAGCTATGAGAACCCTGGCAAAACTTCGATTCTTGAGTGCTACTGCTTTAGCCCTAGCGTTGTTCAACTCTCTGAGTATTGAAATTCATACAGGACATTCCAACTCTATATGGTCTGTATGGATTGTGCCAGGACGAGCAGAGGCGCGCAGTTCGGGAGGTCGATCGCGCGGGGGGTCTTTTAGTAGACCCTCCAGTCCGTCGCGATCGGCTCCTGCCCCGTCCTATCGCAATAATCCTGCCCCGTCCTATCCACAACCTTACTACCCGCGATCGGTTCCGATACCCATCCCAGCTCCAGGCTATGGCTATGGATCAGGCTATAGTTCCGGCGGATTTAGCCTGTTTCCCCTATTGCTGCTGCTGGGCGGCGGCAGTCTTTTACCGATTGTCTGGTTTTATTTCATGCGATCGCGCAGCTTCTCTGGCAAGCAACCTGATCAAGGCTATGGTGGCAGCTATAGCGGCAATCGCGAGATCGATAACGACATTGTGACAGTGACGCGGCTGCAAGTAGCACTCCTGTCGCAAGCGCGATCTATCCAGGACAACCTGACTGACTATACGCTCAAGGCGGATACCGACACTCCAGAGGGGCTGGTGGCGTTGCTGCAAGAATCAGTCTTGGCACTGCTGCGATCGCCTGAAAACTGGTCGCATGTTCGGGTTAACTCAGAGACAGTCAAAAGCCGCGAAGCTGCCAGTCAGCTATTTGAGCAACTCTCGATCGAGGAACGCAGCAAATTCAGCGCCGAGACGCTTTCCAATGTCAGCGGTCAGATTCGACAACAAACTATCCCCAAGGCTGAAGATGACGCACCAGCCTCCTATATTGTAGTGACACTGGTGCTAGGCACAGCAGACGATCAGCCGTTATTTAATGAGAAAATTCGATCGACCGCAGAGCTACAGGCAGCTCTTAAACGACTTGGCAGCATTCCATCAGATTATCTGTTGGTCTTTGAATTGCTCTGGAGTCCCCAAGAAGCTACCGACAGCTTGACTTATGACGAACTACTGACGGAGTATCCCGACTTAGTTCAAATCTAAATTTTTTTGTAACCAGAGTATTTTTTTAACGTTTGCTAACAATCGGCTCTATGAATCTTGAGGCGCGATCGCTTGCCCTTTAATTGGCTCTTTAGGGTTGCCGTTGACGGTTCCTAACTGCTGCTGAACATCGTCGATCGCTTCATTTAACTGAGCAATTTTGTCCTCTAAGCCGCGTCGCGCTACTTCCATTCCTTGCTCGGTCGTGGCTTTGATTTGGCGCTTTTTGTCCTTGCCGTCTAGCCGCTTACTGTCTAGCTTAGCGATCGCATCAGATGGCTCTGCTTGTGACAGACGCGAGGTCACCAGCACCCCTACGACACCGCCCACAGCACCACCCACGATCGCGCCTAATAGAAACCCACCGACAAAGTTACCTTGCTGGCTCATAGCGAATCCTGCCGCTCCGAAATATCCTTGCATTCAGCTTAGCTGGAATTGAGCTAGTTTTCAGCCCTAGCAGTCAATTGACTCCCTGCGTGAAATGCTTTGACACTCCCCGGCGTGAACGCGCAGGGATTCTTAATTCAGCGACTGACCTTTAAGCGCCGTATCTCTTTCGAGCAATCTTCAAACCTTCCAACCGTGAAAAGACACCAATTGACGAGCCTGATTTACAGCAACCCCAGAGGGTCTATCTCCAAAAGCGTACTAGGATATGCCCTAGAGTTTGGGCGTGCCCCGCCCTACTTAATTGATGGAACCAAATTATGTATTTTCTGGTATGAGAATGCGGTGATTCTCTAGCTATGTTTTACAAGGTTTTCGCTACCCTTCTTTGTGCTTTCAAGAAGCTTTCAGGTTCGAGGGTGCCGACTAAAAGCCGCTTCACAACCGCCCACCTTGGGGATTTCAACCGTCTTAATTTTAACTCAAAGCCGTGCTAGAAGCACGGGGTTTTAGACCCAAATTTCCGATAAAACTGATCCAAATTCGTTCTAGAATGAACAACTAGAGCTGAAACCCAGCGTGGGATCGTAGTTCAATTGGTTAGAGCACCGCCCTGTCACGGCGGAAGTTGCGGGTTCGAGCCCCGTCGATCCCGTTTTAATCTGTTGCTCAGGTGGTTTAGGTATGGATAGGATAGCTTTGTCTCGTAGCTCTGGGCGCTGGGGGCAAGTCAATTGGCAGAAGGCTGTACGATCGCTGCTGCGGTTTTTGGGATTATTTAGCCTTTGCTTGCTCTTGGTGGTGAGCTGCACTCCCAGAAAGGCTAACAATACTGGCAGCGCTGGAGCGAGCAACGGGCGCATCACAGTTGGCACCACCCTCAAAGCTGAAACCGTTGATCCTGCGGATGCCTACGAAATCTTTCCAGACATTTTGCTCTACAACCTGGGCGATCGGCTTTACACCTACAAGTCTGGCAGCACAGACCTGGAGCCTCAGCTTGCCACCGCAATGCCCAAAATTAGCAGCGATGGCTTGACCTACACTGTTCCGCTGCGTCAAGGGGTCACTTTTCATGACGGTAGCCTCTTCAATGCCGAAGCGATGGCGTTTTCGATCAAGCGATTCATGCAAAATGGCGGTCGCCCTGCCTCTCTCCTGTCCGACAAAGTCGCTTCAGTTACAACAGCCGGAGATGCAGAACTGACGATCGTTCTGAAACAGCCTTTTGCTGCTTTTCCGTCACTGCTGGCTTTCTCAGGCATTACGCCCGTGCCGCCCAAAGCTTACGAGATTGGGGCGGGTAAGTTTAAGCCCAATCAGTTCATTGGGACAGGGGCTTACAAGCTAGGAAAATTTGGCACAGACTCAATCCGGCTCGATCCCTACGAAAACTACTGGGGCAAAAAGCCTGCTAACAAAGGCGTAGATATTCAGTTCGTCACCAGTCCAGCCAACCTGTTTAACGCCTTCCGCACAGGTGGGTTGGATATTGCCTATCAAACGCTTGACCCCGATCAAATTCGCACCTTGCAGCAGGGTGTAACTCAAAGCGGCTGGCAGGTGATTCAGGCAGAAACGAACACCATCAATTATTTAGTCCTCAACTCTAAGACTAAGCCGTTGGACAATGTGAAAGTTCGGCAGGCGATCGCCGCCATGATCGATCGCAACTTGCTAAATCAGCGCGTCTTTCGAGGACAGGCAGACCCGCTCTACAGCCTGATTCCCACTACATTTCCGATCTATAAAGCCATCTTCAAAGAAAAATATGGTGACGGTGATTTCGACAAAGCCAAGCAGTTGTTGAGCGAAGCCGGAATTACGGCAGCGAAACCGCTCTCGTTTGATCTGTGGTATTCCTCTAGCTCCACCTCGCGGGGATTGGTCGCTGCGACTCTGAAGGCGGCGATCGAAGAAAAGCTGCCCAAACTTGTGACCGTCAACCTGAACAGCGTTGAAACAGGAACGCTATTTGACAACCTCGGTAAAGGCACCTATCCTGCCGTTATTCTAGATTGGTATCCTGACTACTACGATCCAGAAACGTTCATCCAACCGTTTCTGAGTTGCGACGAAGGCTCGGCAGCGACGGGCTGTCAGAAAGGGCAAACGCAGGAAGGCGGCTCGTTCTACTACAGCGATCGTGCCAATCAGCTCATCACAAAGCAGCACTCTGAGCAAAGCAAGCCCGCCCGCGATGCCGACTTCACGCAATTGCAAGAGCTGTTAGGCGCAGACGTGCCTTATATTCCTCTGTGGCAGAACAAAGACTATGTGTTTGCCCAAAAGTCGGTTAAAGGGGTTACCATTCAGCCGTCGCAGCAGTTCCTCTTTAGCCAAATTAAAAAGTAGTCAAATTAAGAAGTCCTAATGTCTCGATCTTCTGCGCTCCGCTATTACGTCTTCTCGCGGCTGCTGCTGGCACCGTTGATGATGTGGACTATCACGACGCTGATCTTTTTGCTGATGCGATCGACTCCCGGCGATCCGATCGATGTGCTGCTGGGAACACGCGCTCCCGAAAGCGCCAAGCAGAGCTTAAGGGCAACGCTTGGCTTAGATCAACCGCTTTGGTCGCAGTATCTAAACTATCTAGGCAAGCTGCTGCATTTTGACTTAGGCACTTCGATCGCCACGCAGGGAGAAACCGTCTGGCAAATCATCCAGGCATATTTTCCGGCGACGGTGGAGCTAACTGTGCTAAGTATGATCGTCTCGATCGTCGTTGGGGTTGGAGTTGGCGCATTGGCAGCCTCAAAGCCCAACACCCCGTTTGATGTCGGCGGCAGGCTGTTCGGCATCTTGACTTATGCCGTGCCAATGTATTGGTTCGGCATGATTTTGCAGCTCATTTTTGCGGTGCAGCTCGGCTGGTTTCCCTTGGGCGGACGCTTTCCGCTCACGATGCTGCCGCCGGAGGGCTATACCGGGCTGTATCTGGTAGATAGCTTGCTGATGGGCGATCTGAATGCCTTTTTTGTCAGCCTATATTATTTGGCGTTGCCCAGCCTGACGCAGGGTGTTTTGATTAGCGGCATCTTCGAGCGGATGGTACGCGTCAATCTGAAGCAAACTCTCAAAGCAGATTACGTCGAAGCTGCGCGGGCGCGAGGCATTCCAGAGCGGCGAATTGTGATGGCTCACGCGCTGAAGAATGCACTGATTCCCGTGATCACGATTCTAGGTCTAACTTTTGCAGCACTGTTGGCAGGGGTGGTGCTGACGGAAGTGACTTTTTCTTGGCCGGGTCTAGGTAGCCGATTTTATGATGCCATTCTGAAGCGAGACTACCCGGTAGTGCAGGGCGTGATGGTTTTTTTGTCGGTGATCGTGGCGATCGCCAGCATCCTCATCGATATCCTCAACGCCTACGTTGATCCGCGAATTCGCTATTAAATCAACACGACCTAGTAAGCAAAAATCCCCGGATTCTTCGAGAATCCGGGGATCTGGTGTTAGCAACGAGGGCTTACATCA
>JBBSFA010000266.1:0-5443 GCA_038239185.1 Elainellales cyanobacterium
GCTTTCCAGCAAAAAGATTCTGAACTAAATTTAGGATAGAGTTTACACTTCTCTGAGAAGTTTCTTCGGAGGCGATCGCCTTGCAAAATTTGACTGACTCTTCATAGAGTTCAGCCTGAGAGTCTTTATAGAAAATGATATTACCCCATGATTTTCTGCTTAAGCCTGCTAAAGAGGAATACAAATACGAAGTTGCATAGCTTCCTTCATGAGAAATAATAATGAAGTGACTCAATCCTCTACCTGCAAGCAGTTGAATCATGGCTTCAGGAGGCGAAGGGCTTTGCCCCAGTGTATGCTCCTCACACCAGAACTCAACGCTAATTGCATCGCACTCTAGATCAGAAGCTCCCCTTAAAGCTTCCAGATCGTGACCTTCAATATCAATCTTCAAAAACCCGATAACTTTCGGGATTTCTCCCTGCTCAATTAAATCATTAAGGCTGACGGCTTGAATTTCGATCGTCTCTCCTTTGCGATGATAGGAGTCGTCTTTGAGGTTCTCAAAACTGTGATAGTACTCGTGCAGTGAGCCATCATTATTGACTGCAAGATTGAATACTTTTAACGCTGAAACACTGCTAATTGCCTCGGAGCGAAGAACTAAATTCTTGTTGCTGCCAAATTGCTCGAAGATTTGAGTTCGATTTGTTTCAACTGGCTCAAAAGCATATACTTTCCACTCGTTTTTCAAGAAGGGCGCTAGTGTGTTGCCATGATGCGCCCCTACATCAATCATTATTTTATGGTGAATCAAATGACTGATAAAATTGAATAATTTGATTTCGTCTGACTGAATTGTTTCAACTGAATTCGCCATCTAACTTAACCTTATCGAGATTTAAACACCTGCTGCAAGCCAGATTGACCGATCGCCGGATTCATCGGAAACATCGCCACTTTAGCAGCTATTAAAATACTGAGTCCAGCGACGAAAATATACAAGTGGGTAGGTCGCATCAGAGCAGACTCCAATCGTGAAGCGTAGATCTAACCTGACGACGCTTGAAAGCTATGAGTTCCAAGCGTTAGAGCAGCATCGCGATCATCCGATTTGCCTGTGATTCGTAGCCGCCGCCGAATAAGTTGAAGTGGTTGAGGATGTGATAGAGGTTGTAGAGCGTTTTGCGGCGATCGTATCCCTTATCCAGCGGAAAAGTCTGTTGATAGGCGTTGTAAAAACTGGCGGGAAAGCTGCCGAATAGCTCTGAGAGGGCAAGATCGACTTCGCGATCGCCATAGTAAGTCGCGGGATCGAAAATGATGGGTTCGCCCGATCGTGTGACGGCGGCATTGCCTGACCACAGATCGCCATGCACCAGCGAAGGCTGTGGCTCATGACCCGTTAAAATCTCTGGAATGGCTGCCAACAGCCGATCCTGCTGCGGAAACCGTCCGCCACGCTGCTCTGCAAGCCGAAACTGATAGCCCAGCCGAAACTGCGTGAAAAACTCGATCCAGTCTGCCGTCCAAGGATTTTTCTGAGGCGTGGCGCCGATCGTATTGTCGCGATTCCAGCCAAATCCGCTCTGGCTAGTCGTCCGATGTAGCGCTGCCAAATTATGCCCCATTGTCTCCCAAGCGTCGCCAGATTTGCCCGAAGCGCTGCCATAGCCTAGCTCCAGCCACTCCAGCACAATGTACGCCGACTTTTCCGCTACGCCATAGCAAATGGGCAGCGGCACTCGAACCGTTTGAGTGTCTGCCATTTGCCGCAGCCCCAGATCTTCTGCCTCAAACATCTCCAGCCGATCGGCTTGATTGAGCTTAACGAAGTAAGTCGTGCTGCCATCTGACAGCGAATAGGCTTGGTTGATGCTACCGCCACTAATCGATCGCCGCTCGGTTCCGGTAAAAGGCTGTCCGGTGGCTTGGCTGATGCGATCGGTAATCTGATTCCACATAGTTTTCCTATTTGCTATCGCAGCAGGTTGACTTTGACTCAACAGGCGGCTCAGCGGGCGGCACATCCAATGCCGGGTTTGCCGTGAAAAAGCCGAAGGGTTTCAGCAAGAAGCCGCTGTAGGCAGTGGGCATGATGGGGTGATCTTCGGGGCGGGGAATGTGGTGGTGTCCGAAGACGTACCAGACTACGACATCGGTGTTTTCTAAGTCGCGATCGCCTTTTGTCCACTTGGGCAAACCCTCGCCGCCGGAGTGCTGATTCGGGTAATCGCCTGCGGCATAGCGTTCGCTTGGCTCATAGGGAGTCACCCAAAGGTGCTTGGTCATAAACCCTGCCCGCTGTAGGATGGGCGAATTGGGGTGAGCAAACGGCAGCACGGTTTCGCCTGGGATTAGCTTGAAGCCGACAGGCTGATCGAGTCGATTCTGCACGGTTGGATTGACCACCTTCCAGTAGCGCGCCGAGAAAGGATTCACGATCCGCTGGGCGGCTTGCTCGGTTTGCAGCAGGGTGGATTTGGCGTAGAAGGCGTTGCCGTAAGGATTGGTTTCGCCCATCGGTTCGGCTTCGGTGTTGACTTCATAGACGGAGTTATTTAGGCCATCCAGATCAAAGTCGAGCCGCATGGCAAAAAAGTGCTGATGGTTGATCGCGTTTAGCTCTGGAGCGACGATCGTGCCGTATTTGGGAAAATCTGCCAAAGCCCCGCAGAGCAAAATGCCCGTCAGCTTAATCTCATACTGAATCGTGCCGTCTTGATAGAAGTACCAGAAAAACCCATACTCGTAGTTATCTACTGTCGCGATAAAAGACAGGGCGAGCCGCCGCGATCGCCGCACTTCCACCGCATCCAGCCGCCAGTCGGTATGCTTCCAGAGAATGCCGTAATCCTCTTCGTGCAGGCACACCGCATTTTCGGTAATCGCAACCTCGCCTCGGCTATTTGTCAAGGCTGCATCAAAGTAGTGAATCTCGCCCAGACAATCGCAGCCCAGAGTCAGCGAATTTGCCAGTATCCCCACGCCATGTTCGCCCAAGTCAAAGGCGTTTTTGCGGAAGTGCTGCACCCGTGGATCGCCGTAGGGCACGACCATTTCAGACATAGAAGCCCGATAGAGGATCGATCGCAGCTTGCCCTGATCCTCGTAGCCCACCTGATACAGCACCAAGCCTTCGCGGGGCGTAAAGCCAATCCGCAGATCCCACTTCTGCCAGCGAATATGATGCCCCTCGACCTGGAATGAGGTTCCCTGCGGCTGCGTAATCTGGAGCGGTTTGATATCCTGCCGCTGGGCTGGCTGAAACTGTCCGGCGTATTCGCTGGGTTCTGGCGGGACAGGCACAACGCCGAGATCTTCGATTTGCAGCACCTGCATTTTATTTAAGTCAACTACAGGCACTAGCCCATCGATCGGGCGGGCGTAGAAGTTTCCCTCTGGGGTGGCTCTGAGATAGCAAAGACAGCGCGATAGCCGAATGCCCACCTCGTCGGCAAAGCCAAAATTGCCGATCGCCCACGGATCAACCACCACCAAACTCAAATCGGTGATGCCTCGCTTTGCCAAGGCTGCGACAAACTCTGGATGGGCTTTCACTGCCGCTTCGCATTCCACCAGCTCATCCGACATGATGTTGGGCTGCACATCGGGGATATGTGTCCAGGAGATTACCTGATCCTGGGTCAGCGAGACGATCGCCTCGTAGGTCATACCCGTTTCGTTATCCAGCAAAATCAAGAAGGCTTGTCGATCGATCGCGTCCCCTGGCTGGAAGTTCAGCACTGCTGCCTTGGGTGGCTCGTGCAAAGTCACGCAAGGAAACCGAAACGTTGCACCGACTTTGGCATCGCGCCGGACGAGGGCGATCGCTAAGGCGACTTCTGTGGCGGTGAGTGGCTCTAGCGGATGAGCAGGCGTTATGGGGGATTTGGGCAGTTCGGTCATATAGCTGTAGTTCCAGTCAGGCTTTTTACTTTACTACGATCGATCGGCAAAGGGCTGTAATCTTGAATGCCAAAAAAACAGCAGGCGGTTCTGCCTCAGAGGAATGTGGAGATGAAGTTCACACCAGGCTCCCATCTCATCGCGAGGGAGCGAGTTTGCGGGGGGTGAGCCGCGTGACTCGACGGGCTGACAATAACCGTGGTCAATGTAGTGCGCCAAGCCGCTCACAAGGCACAACAAATGCACAACGGAGAAGTGCAGCAGGGAGAGGGAGATGAATTGATCAGCAAAGTTACAACTCGATGGGGAGTAAGTGACTTCAACTGGCTCTGGCAGGAGACAGGCGTGAAGACCACAGCAGCACAGAGAGCGGGATTGGCGATTCACCAGTGAAATTGGGATGATTTGGTCTCCTACCCCACACTACTTTGACGCAGAACCATTGTGTAAGAGCCCATCAAACCCGGAACGCGACAAATACCCATCGATAGCAGCGTTATATAGAGAAGTATATCCAACGACAGATTATCTGTAATTACAACACTATGTTTAACGGTTCTCTCATCTCCTTCTCAGCAGAACTTCAGATCTAGCGATTTACTATTAGATGTGTTTAATAATCACATGCATTTTGTGTTTTCTTTTGTCTTCATATGAAGCAGAGACTGACTATGGCTCCATAGCGCAGATCGAGACCAACCCCACTCCACTAGGGCAGACGAAATTTTATGTCAGCGAAAGTTGCGGTTGTTACTGGACAAATCACCATTAATGATGGGAGTTCGTTTTTGCTGACGGCTGCCGACGGGTCGATCGCCGATCGCCGTGCTCAAGGTTTGTTTGTGCGAGACACACGCCTGATTTCCTACTACGAAATCTCGCTTGACCGACAACCGCTCACGCCAGTTGCCTCTAGCTCCATCACGCATCGAGTTGCCCGCTATGAGTTCACCAATCCAGAACTGTTGACGGCGAAAGGAACTGTGCCTGCCAAAAAACTGCTGGTGAGCGTGCGGCGCGACATTATTGGCGGGATGCATGAAGACATTGACATAACAAATCATCATCAAGAATGCGTTGAGCTTCAGTTGATGCTGGCGATTCGCTCTGATTTTGTTGATATTTTCCGGGTTAAAGCCCAGCAGCTTGTGACGGAGGGCAGGATGGAAACGACCTGGAACGACAGCACGTTGAGCAACATCTATCGCAACGGCTCATTTACCAGAGGCATTCGCATTCGTCCAGAAGGAGAAACACCCCCCCGCTACTCGAACGGTCGGTTGGTTTTTGATCTTACTCTCGCCCCTAATGAAACGTGGCACACCTGCATTAATTTCATTGCGCTGGTGGATGGAGAGGAACTGATGCCAAAACATACGGACGCGGCGATCGATGTCACCCCCGCAGGCAAGGAGATGGCGAGTTTCCTGAAATTGGCAACTCATCTACGATCCTCCAATCGGGACGTTGAGCAAACTTATCAGCAAGCCCTCGTCGATCTGGCGGCATTGCGAATTCCTGTGGATGATGGCGAACTCGTTTGGATTCCGGCAGCGGGGATTCCCTGGTTTGTTGCCGTCTTTGGACGCGACCC
>JBBSFA010000267.1:0-5418 GCA_038239185.1 Elainellales cyanobacterium
ATCACGCTCTCGCTGGCAAGGGCAGCCGGAGAAACAGCGCCACTTTTGTTTACGGCTCTCTTCAACCAGTACGACAACAAGGGGCTGTGGGAGCCGACGGCGACTTTGTCAGTCCTAATTTATAACTTCGCCATTTCGCCCTATAAAAACCAGCAGAATCTGGCATGGGCAGCTTCGTTGATTATTGTGCTGCTGATTTTGGTTGTCAGCATCGTGGCGCGGATGATTGCACGGCGCAAGACTTACTAACAAGCAAAACTAAAACCCTACACCGAAATTACTATGTCAAACTTCTCAGCTCAAGCTAATTCCGGCAGCAGCACTGCGGTAAATAGTGATGTGGTCATTCGCACCGAGAACGTTTCGATTTTCTATGGCGCGTTCCAAGCCGTTCGCAACGTGTTTCTCGACATTCCTAAAAACAATGTAGTGGCATTCATCGGGCCTTCGGGCTGCGGCAAAAGTACACTGCTGCGCTGCTACAACCGCCTGAATGACTTGATCCCAGGAGCTAGGGTAGAAGGCAAAATCACCTACCAAGGGGCTGACTTATACGATCCCAAAATCGATCCGGTAGAAGTGCGTCGCCGCATCGGCATGGTCTTCCAGAAGCCCAACCCTTTCCCCAAGTCGATCTATGACAACATTGCCTTTGGCGCTAAAGTCAACGGCTTCAAAGGGGAAATGGATGAACTGGTGGAGCGATCGCTGCAGAGTTCTGCCCTGTGGGATGAAGTCAAAGACAAGCTGAAGGAAAGTGGCTTATCGCTCTCGGGCGGTCAGCAGCAGCGGCTTTGTATTGCTCGGACGATCGCCGTTCAGCCAGAAGTGATTTTGATGGATGAACCTTGCTCAGCGCTTGACCCAATCTCGACCTTACGGGTCGAAGATTTGATCAACGAACTAAAGCAGAAGTTCACGATCATCATCGTGACGCACAACATGCAGCAGGCATCTCGCGTTGCCGATATGACCGCCTTCTTTAACGCAGAAGCCACTGAGCACGGCAGTCGCTTTGGCTATCTGGTTGAGTACGATCGCACGGCGAGTATCTTCAGCTCACCGAAGCAGCAGGCAACCCAAGATTATGTCAGCGGTCGCTTTGGTTGATCGGACTCGGCTAGAGATTGCAATTTGAAGCTAAAATTTGAGCAAAAAAGAGCTGGGCTATGCCTTGCTCTTTTTTTGTTTCAACAGAAAGCCTTGAAGCCATCCAAAATCGACAGGCTCTTTCTATAATTTAGGGCACTTAACTCAAATTTTTATGACTCACTTCAACTCTGAGCTGACCTCCTATGTACGTTGAGGAACTGTTGACTCGCTACGCAGTAGGCGAAAGAAGCTTTCAAGAAGCCGCATTAGTCGGCGTAAACCTGAGCGGCAGAGATCTGCGCGGCATCGATTTTCGGCGAGCCAATTTAACTCAAGCCATTCTGCGGGGAGCCAATTTGGGGTTAGCCAATTTGCGAGAGGCAAAGCTGCTAGGGATAGACCTCAGCCAGTCCAACCTATCAGAAGCCAACCTAATTGGAACCGACCTGACCCAAGCCAACCTCTACGAAACAGATTTGAGTCAGGCTGGATTACGCGGCACTAAACTAATTTCTGCCAACCTCAACCGAGCCAACCTATCCGAAACCAATCTAGGAGAAGCCAACCTGACCCAGGCAAACTTATGTGATGCCAACTTGACTCACGCCAGCCTGCACCGTGCCAAATTAGTTGGGGCTGACTTGACCAGAGCCATCCTGGAAAGCGCAAATCTTTCCAACGCCGTCCTCAGCCATGCCACGCTAGCAGGCGCTAGCCTAATTAACGCTTTCTTGCACGGCGCAAACTTAGAAGAAGCCGATCTGCGCGAAGCCGATCTGAGCCGGACGCGGCTGATTGGCGCGATCTTGACGAATGCCAACCTCAGCCAGGTCAGCGGTAGAGGGGTGAACTTGAGCTGGGCTTCTCTGCGCGGAGCCAATCTGCATCGGGCGAATCTGTACCGCGCTAACCTAAGTTGGGCAAATCTCAGCGAATCTGATCTGAGCGAGGCGGTGCTGATTAGCGCCAACCTCAATCAAACGAATCTCCAAAAAGCTGATCTGACTGGAACGCTGATGCCAAGCGGCATAACCCACGATTAGGTCAATCAACTGGCTGGCTGATATGACTTGCTGATATGACTTGCTGATATGACTTGCTGATATGACTGTTGCCCTGATATGACTGTTGCCATTGTGGGCAAGCTTGGTGGGCAAGCTTGAAATTGGATTAAGCTCGCAGGCTCTGATGCAAGTTACAGCTAAACTAAGGTTTTCGCGTTCAATTGTCTGCTGCAATATTGTCTGCTGCAATCTAATCTCGTCTGAGCTGCTTTACGTTTTGCAGATCCTTCACCCGCAGGTGGTCTATGACAGATTCCCAACGTCCGCTTACACCGCCCTCTAACCCAGCTCCACCGCCGCCAGGGCGACCTGGGCTGCCCAATTCAGGGCTGCCCAATTCAGGCATGTCCAATTCGGCAATGGCAAGTCAATCTTCTACAGAAGCGACCCGTCAAATGTCTTCGCCAACAATGCCGATGCCGCCTGCGGGTGGGATAGTTGCGCCTCCTGGCAGACCTGCTGCGCCGCCTGCGCCCCCGCCGCCCAACGCCATGCGATCGACCCCCGCCGCCCCATCTGCACCCCCTCAAGGGCGATCGCCTGCCCGCAGCTTCAAGCCCAGCGCTGGGAATCCGACAATGGAGCAACTCGTGCGCGAGGCGTATGACAAAGGCTTCTCAGACATCCATGCCGGAGTCGGGGAAGTGCCTCGCTTCCGCAACCGGGGCGAGATCGATGTCACCAATTATCCGGTTACCGACAAAGAAACCTTCTTTAGCTGGCTCAAAGAAATTCTCAGCGATGTAGACATTCAGCGCTTCCAAGAGACTCTGGACTTCGACGGAGCCACGCAGTACGAATTTGCCAGGGTGCGGATCAACATCTTCGATTCGCTGCGCGGTCCTGCCCTCGTCATGCGTCTAATCCCGCTGAAGATCCTGACGATGGAGCAGCTCAACCTGCCGCCCGTGTTCAAGGATGTCTGCCACTACCACAAAGGCTTAATCCTGATCACAGGTCCTACAGGTTCGGGTAAGTCCACGACGATGGCAGCAATGATCGACTACATCAACAGCGAGATGCCCAAAAACATCATCACGATCGAAGACCCGATCGAATTTGTGCATCAAAGCAAAAAATCGCTAATCAAACAGCGGGAAGTCGGCATCCACACGGGCAAGTTTGAGGCTGCGCTGAAAGCCTCGCTGCGGGAAGATCCAGACATCATCCTGGTCGGTGAAATGCGCGACAAAGAAACAGTCGGCACTGCCCTGAAAGCCGCCCAGACGGGTCACTTGGTAATGGGAACGCTGCATACCAACAGCGCGGTCAAGACGATCGAGCGGATTCTCAGCCTCTATGAACCGGATCAGCAGGCTCCGATGCGGGTGGCGATCGCAGAATCGTTGGTGGGTGTAATTGCCCAGGGTCTATGCCGGACGACCGATGGTAAACGGGCTGCCTTCCATGACATCATGATTAACACAGACGCGATCAAAGACTTCATCCGGCGCGGCGAAATTGATGAGATTGAAGCCATCATCCCGCGCTGCACCTTCGACGGCATGTGTACGATGAACCAATCGCTCTACAAGCTGTATGAAGCCGGACGCATCACTGAAGAAACCGCGCTAGAAATGTCGCCTAAGCCCAACGAAATGGCACAAATCTTGCGAGGACGGGTGTAAAACCACCTTGAGGCTGGACAATCAATCGTCCAGCCTCAAAGCAATTCATTTGTGTTGCCCTATGCCCCCCCCTGCTCCTTCATCCTTTAAAGGGATTGCTCTCTTTACACCCGCTGGAGATTTAATCTACTGCATCGATCCAGAAAAGCGAAAACATTGGCATTCGCAGCTTTGTGCCGTGCTTCAAGATGTGTTGGGGTTGGCAGAGCCTCCCCATTTTTTAGTGCCCTGCTATGCCGCGACGATCGATCGCTGGTCTGATCCGCGCACTCACCAGATTCAAACCGCAGCCGAAGCCAGCCCCTTAGTGATGCGACACCAAGCCTTGCTCAATGTCCTATTTGAGGTGGAGGCAACTTGGCAGGTCAGCGATCGCCCAGAGGGAGTTTGCGATCCGCTGGTGCTAGAGTCTTACCGCCATCAGTTTCCGGAGCTGTGGGAAGAACATGATTTAGTCATGCAGTTCCAGCGGGCGAGAGTCCAGCCCGGTTTGTCTGGCAACTCGTTGGAAGATTCGCAGTTTGGCGCTCCGGCGCGGGGAAGCTTATCCTGGCTGCCGCTGGAAACTACTGCGAGTCCCCAAGGCTACGTGCTGCGGCTGTTTGTGGCAGGCAGCAGTGCCTCGACAGAGCGGATTTTGTACCACCTGCACCAGTTGCTAGAGCGATCGCTGCACCAGCCTTATACGCTCAAGGTGATCGATATTTACAAGCACCCCGACCAAGCCGAAGCCAATCAGATCACCGCTACGCCCACGCTGGTCAAAGTTTTTCCGCTCCCAGTCCGGCGGATCGTCGGTGATTTGGAAGATGCCGATCGCGTCCTGCAAATTTTGTCCTAGGTTATTGCTTGAACTAAGCGGGCAAGAGCGATCGCTGGCAGCTTGGACAGATGGCGTGAATGGTGAGCTGGCAGTCCAGCAGGTGATAGCCTTCTTTTTGCGCCGTTTTGGAGCCTGTTTTCAGAATCGAGTCGTTTTTGAATTCGATCGTTTTGTTGCAGCGAACGCAAATCAAATGGTGGTGGTGATGGGGTGCAGGCTGGTTAATTTCATAGTGCTTGTGCCCTTCTGCCAGCTCTAGCTCCCGCAAAATCCCCATGCGCGACATCATCTTCAGGTTGCGGTAGATGGTGGAGAGGCTGATCGGATCACCCTCGTCTTTCAGCATCTCATGCAGATCCTCAGCGCTGAGATGTCGCCCTTCTGAAAGATTTTGAAAAATTTGCAGGATCGTTTCCCGCTGAGGCGTGAGCCGCCATCCGCGTTCGTTGAGTTCTGCTTTAAGGGAAGATATTGAGTACATTTCGCCACCGCCTTTCTCAATAGTGCTGGCTTAATGAGAAGAATATACGACCATACTAACGGTTTTCTCAAAGAAACACGCAGTGAAATTGCGCTAAGTTGAGGAATAGCACGATCGCAGTTCAGCAAAGCTCGATCCGCTAAAACTCTATCAGCGAAAGGAAAAGCCTGTGTTTACTGGACTGGTTCAGGCAATCGGGACTTTGCGTCCGCTCAGCGCGAACGTGATGCGGATTGACTGTGGGGCGATCGCTGCTGCCAAGATTCTGCCTGACTTAGAGCTAGGCGATAGCGTTTCAGTGGATGGCGTTTGCCTAACCGTCACCGAAAT
>JBBSFA010000268.1:0-5415 GCA_038239185.1 Elainellales cyanobacterium
CCTATTCGCAGCCAGGTAGAAGCCTTGGAGAATTTCATGCCAGGGTATATCGGGACTGAGGAATCGAATTTTGTGACTGACGATCAACAGATGATTGCTGCCCAGATCGCCAGCTACTACGCCAACATTCCCTCCTCCCTAGCCGATTGGGTGACACAAAAAATTATTCAAGACCGACATAAAACGGGCGTGAAACCTGGTACGAAGCAAGGCAGCCGCGCTTTTGTCGATCGCTGGAAAGATAAACTGGAGCAGCTACAAAACCTTTTCTCGCGCGAAAATATTCAGCAAATGGCAAAGAAACGCTCTCAGTAGAAAAATGAGCCAATCCAGTAGCTTTTTGACCAGTCGCTTCTTGAATGCAGGGTATCCGGAAGGAATGCCAACAGATGGAGTGAAATACTGGCGACTGATTCCCCTGCTGGATGCTCCCGGACGGACACAGATGGCGATCGATCGCTGGTTGCTTGACCAGCATCGGCAAGGACTTCATCCGCCGACGCTGCGGTTTTACACCTGGTCGCCGCCTGCCATTTCGCTGGGCTATCATCAGCAGCGCTACCCCGAAGCTTGGCAGCAGTTGAGCTGGAGCCAGCCGATCGATCTGGTGCGTCGTCCCAGCGGTGGACGAGCAGTGCTGCATCAGGGCGACTTAACCTATGCGGTGATTGCGTCGGGGCTACCCAAAAACCGGATGGAAGCCTATCAAGCCCTCTGTGAGTTCCTGATTGCGGGCTGGCGATCGCTCGGTGTTGAGCTGCACTATGGCGAAGCGGGTCGCGGCTACATCCACAATCCCAACTGCTTCGGCACGGCAACCGCCGCAGATTTGGTTCTGCCTACGGGAGCCAAGCTGATTGGTAGCGCTCAGCTCCGGCAAGGCGATTCTGTGCTTCAGCATGGCTCAATTCGACTGAATCCAGATGCCGATTTGTTTCAGCAGGTGTTTGGCATTGCCTTGGAGCCGATCGCGCTGCCGATCGATATCACTACACCCACGATCATCAAAGCGATCAGTGCAGCATTACGCGATCGGCTAGAGGTTCGACTCATCAGTCAGCCGCTTACTTTAACGGAGTGGCAAGCGATCGAACAATCACTCAGCTCTATCCCAACGTTGAGAAGACCTTGTCGGTAATTTGTCCAACATTGACCCCTTGCAGTGTAGCCAACTGTTTGCCGCCGAGGCTAACGATCGTATCCTTGCCTTGTTGATCAAGCGTCAAATCATTGAAGTTGGTATTGCCCAAAGTCACCAGTTTGTCGTGGCTGGCGTTGAAGTCCGTGATTGTCAGCTTGCCCTTGAGGTTCAACAGGAATTGGTCATCGCCCTTGCCGCCCGTCGCAATATTGTTGCCAGCACCACCGTCAATAATGTCATTCCCTTTATCGCCCAGCAGCGTATCGTTGCCGACCATGCCAACTAATACATCGTTGCCCGATCCACCTTCTTGGTAGTCATTGCCAAGCCCGCCATTGAGCAAGTCATTGCCGCTCCGTCCAAATAGGCGATCGACCCCTTGGCGACCCAGAATCAAGTCATCACCGCCGACTCCATTGAGCTGATTGCCTTTGAGGTTGCCTGTGATAATGTCTTTGATCGAGAAATCTTTCAGGATATCGTCTTTGCCAAGCATGTTCAGCACTGTGCTAAACCCATCCAGCAAATCCACATTCTTGACGTTCAAATTTTTGGTGTCTAGACCCTTAGCGGAGCCAGTTAGACCGCTCACTTCACCCAGTCCGCTGACGATGTCATTGACAGGTAGCTTGTTGAAAATATAGTAATAGTTGTTGTCCAGTCCACCGAAAACATGGTTGAGATCGAATTTTCCAAATAAACCGCCCAGGTCATTGAGCAATCCATCCACCGAAGAGTTTGAACCAGAAAGATCGCTCAAGTTGTTGAAAATATCGTTTAGATTGACTGATCCAAACAGATTGTTAATTCCCAGATTTCCGAAAACATTACCCAAACCAATATTATCAAAGATATTATTGTTGCCCAGCAATGAGTCAAAAATGTTGCCCAGGTTAAATGAGCCTAGGAGACTGCTGCCGCCAATTAGATCACCGACAACGTTGCCGATGTTGATACCGCCCAAAAGGCTGCTCAAATCTAGATTTAAAGCGTTGGTGTGCTGTGAGTTTGCCATAGTGCTATGCCTCAATTCCTTCTGATGCTTAGAGGGGAGTAGAAAACTTTAACCAACGGGTTGCACCGTAGAACGTGACTTCTTGAAGTGGTTATTTTCGCAATGACGGCAGGAAGTTTGCGATCGTTCCCGAAGAGATCACAATCAGCGATCGCAATTTGTCGAACAGCAGTTATCCGGAATGGATTGTGTTTTGGATGTAGCCCAGAGATGCAGTTGGTCAACCCAGATCTATAGGTTCCCCCGAATACCCGCAGCGCTAACCTTGCCCAGGCATTTTCGAGAGTTGAGCTTCATGCTAGGGTAGTGGGTAAAAAAAGCTTATGCTAGGGCAGACTATCGGTGTCCGATACAAAATCCTTAAACACTTGGGAGGTGGAGGTTTCGGTCAAACGTACTTGGCTGAAGATGCCTACATCCCTGACAACGCTCTCTGCGTGGTGAAGCATTTAAAGCCGCAGTCTAGCGATCCCTTCACGCTACAGACTTCGCGGCGGCTATTTGACTCTGAAGCGAGAATTTTGCATAAGCTGGGCAATCATCCGCAAATCCCTCGTCTGCTTGCCCATTTTGAGGAGAATCAAGAATTTTATTTGGTTCAAGAATTTGTCGAAGGTCATGATCTTAGCCAGGAAATTGGCATCGGTCATCAGTACAGCGAACCGGAAGTCACAAAGCTGCTGTGGGACATTTTGGAAGTTCTGACTTTTGTGCATCAAAATCACGCCATCCACCGTGACCTGAAACCTTCCAACATCATGCGGCGAGTTCATGATGGCAAGCTGGTTTTGATTGACTTCGGGGCAGTCAAGCAGATCAGCACTCAAATTATGAATCTGCATGGGCAAATCCAGCGATCGGTGGCGATCGGCACCAGAGGATTCGCGGCCCCAGAACTGCTGAGCGGCAAGCCTCATTGGGCAAGCGATATTTACGCGATCGGCATGATCGGCATCCAGGCTCTAACAGGAGTTTTTCCATTAGATCTGGAGTTTGATCTCCAGACGGGCGAAGTGACTTGGAGAAATCGAGCGACGGTCAGCCCAGCGCTGGGGGATATCCTGGACGACATGACGCGCTACGACTATCGGCAGCGCTACCAGAACACGATCGAGGTGATGCAGGCGCTTCAGCCGCTAGTTGAGCCGCAGGTTCCAGGTGCTAACCCACAAGCCTTTGCGGTTCCGGGGCTTCCCAGTCCGCCGCCGCAGGTCGCCTCAACAAATCAGCTTGCCTCGACGAATCAGCTTTCGCCGCCGCCTACGGTTCCACATCAGCCACCGCAAGTTTTACCGCCTGTTTTGCCTACTTCAATGTCTTCATCACCGCTGACTTCATCACCGCTGACTTCATCACCGCTGTCTTCACAGGCGATCGCTCCAAGCGGCTCAATCAACCCATCTGCTCCGATGCCGCCGACGGTTGTGAATCCGGCTGCTCCGCCCTCTTCCCCCCCCACGGTAACCTTCGGGCGGCTGAGTCCAACAGTTCCCGACCCAGATAGTTCGCCTGATCCAACGATCATTAAACCCAGCACACCTAACAAGCCGCCTACAAAACGTCTGTGGCTAGGTGCAGGGGCTACGGCTCTTGTGCTGGTTTTAGGGGTTGGAAGCTGGCAGTTTATCAGCTACGCTCAGCAAAGAGCGGCGATCGCGTCCCTAGAAACGCTGAAATCCAAAGGGCAGTTCGTAGACTGCATTCGCCAAGCTCAAGCGCTGCCGCAGCAGACCGAAGCGCTATCGATTCTAGGAGAATGCCAGCTAGGTCAGGCGAAACAACTGGCTCAAAAGCAGGATTTCAAAGGGGCGATCGCGATGGCGCAGCAAATTTCGGCAGTACACCCTGCCCATGCAGCCGCACAAACGCTGATTGGAGAGTCATTCAAGGGTTTATTAACTCAGGCAACGCAGCTTGCCAAAACTGGCAAATTGAAAGATGCGATCGCAACGGCTAGCGTCGTTCCAAAAACTCACTCCACTTATACAGAGGCACAAAAGCTGATTGGCGACTGGTCTAGCCGGATCTTGGCGATCGCACAGCAGCGCTATGAAAACGGCAAAAAAGACGAGGCGATCGCGCTTGCCAAAGTCATTCCAGGCAGCAGCCCCAAAGCCGCAGCAGTGCAAAGCACCATTCAACGATGGGAAGCGGATTGGAAAAGCGATCAGGCTACGTTCAATCAAGCCAAGAAAGCCTACCAAAACAACAACTGGCAGACTCTATTGAGTGAAACAGACAAGCTCAAAAATCCCTATTGGCAAAAACAAGCCGATGCCTGGGTCAAAAAAGCCGAAACAGAGATCGCCAGAGCCACCCCTCGCCCCGCTGCGCCTGATACAGGCTATGTACAGCCTGCCAGTGCACCCAATTCAGAACCCGTTTATGCGCCAGAACCTTCCTACGCATCGCAGCCCTCTTACACTGCCCCAGAACCCGCTTACAATCCGCCACCAGCCTATCAGTCGCCGCCAGAACCCGCTTACAATCCACCTGCTTCAGACGCGCCCATTCAGGTGCCCCAAAGTGATGGTAGCGCCTGTGGTGGTGGAGCCTGTTAACCGCGCTGGCTCAGAGAAATCATTTTGCAAATTAAACTGGTGCAGGGGGCAATTCAGTGAATGAGTAGTCTGTAAGCGTGTGTGATGGAAGTGAGTTATGAAGTTTAAGTGGATGATAGCGTTGGTTGTTTTTCTAGGAAGTGGGATTGCCTCGATCGCGCAGCCCGTCTTGGCGCAGTCTGCATCGCCAACGACGAGGTTAATTGCTCAGGGAACGAATGCCCGATCGCTGTATGACCAGGCGTTGCAGAGCTACAACAACAAACAGTTTGAAGCAACGGTCAGGCTGTTGGATCAGGCGATCGATCTAAACTCGCAGTTTGCCGAAGCCTATGTGCTGCGGGGGCTGGCTCGTGAGAAAACAGGCTGGCAGGAAGGGGCGATCGCGGACTACGATTTGGCGATTCGGCTCTTGCCCAATGGGGAATCCAAGGCCACGACCTACTATAATCGCGGGCTGGCTCACTCCAATCTAAAGCAGCTAGAGGCAGCGATCGATGATTTCACGGCAGCGATTCAGCTCAAGCCGACTTACCCAGATGCCTACTATCAGCGCGGCGTGATTCGATCGGAGAACAACGATGCTCAAGCAGGTCTAGCCGATTTCAATCAAGCGATTCAGCAAAATTCCAAGTTTCTGAGAGCCTATGCTCAGCGGGGACTGACGCTCGATGGCTACTTTGGCGACATTCAAGGCG
>JBBSFA010000269.1:0-5395 GCA_038239185.1 Elainellales cyanobacterium
CAGACAGCACCGATAGTCCTAACCCACCCGCGATCGCCTGTTTGATTGCCTCGTTGCTGCCCAGTTCCAAACGCACTTTGACCGTGAGCTGATGAGCATCCAGCAGCTTTTGCAGGGCGCTGCGGGTTCCTGATCCCGGTTCGCGCATGATAAACAGTTCTTCCGCTAGGCGCTTAAGGGGAATTTGCTTCTCTTGGGCTAGAGGATGAGTTCGGGGCGCGACAACCACCAGCGGATTGTCTAGAAATGCCTGAGCTTTGATATCCAGGTGATCGGGCATTTGGCTCATGACATACAAATCGTCTTGATTATTTGCCAATCGTTCAATCACTCGCTCATGATTGGTCACCGCCAGCGAGACATCAATCCCTGGATATTCCTGGCAAAAGGGACCCAATAGCCGGGGCATGAAGTACTTCGTCGTAGTGATGACTGCCAGCCGCAGCTTGCCCTGCTTCATGCCCTTCAGATCTGCTACCGTCATCTCTAGCTGGTCTAGCCGCTGAAAAATTTCTTTGCAGGTTGAAAACAGCTCTTGTCCAGCATCCGTCAGGAACAGCCGCTTGCCGACCTGTTCAAACAGCGGCAAGCCGAGCGCCTTGGTCAACTGTTTGACCTGCATCGACACGGTGGGTTGGGTCAAAAACATTTCTTCGGCGGCTCTGGTGAAGCTGCCGTGCCGCGCTGTCGCCTCAAAAACTTTCAACTGGTGCAGGGTTGCGTGAATCACCAAGGTTCTCCCGGTCTAAGATAGAAACAAGGCTATCATAAATATTCAAACTAGTGATTTTAGTCTATGAATTTTGCAGATTCAAATTGCTCAAAAGCGATCGATCGCCGCAAACTTTGAATCCGCTTCGGTTGCGCTAGACCCTTGCGATACCTGCGCCGCTTCACCACAGGTACGAGGCATCGGGAAAATCTTCTCTGGGTTTGCCAATCCTTTCGGGTTAAACACCTGCTTCACCCACAGCATCGTCTCTAGATCCGTTTCGCTAAACATCTCTGGCATATAGCAGCGCTTATCTGCTCCGATGCCATGCTCGCCCGAAATACTGCCGCCGACCTTGACACAGAGCTTCAGGATCTCGCCGCCTAGCTCCTCAACTGTTTCGAGCTGTCCTGCGATCGCGTTGTTATAAAGGATCAGCGGATGCAGATTGCCGTCGCCTGCATGAAACACATTCGCCACCCGATAGCCATACTTTTGGCTCAGTGCCTCAATCTCACTCAGCACATAAGGCAACTGCGTGCGCGGAATCACTCCGTCCTGCACGTAGTAATCCGGGCTAATTTTGCCAACCGCCGCAAAGGCAGCTTTGCGCCCCTTCCACATCGCCAGCCGCTCCTGGGGATCGATCGCCGTGGTCACATCGCGACTGCCATTCTTGCGGCAAATCGCCTCAACCCGCTGGCTATTCGCCGCCACCTCAACCTCTAGTCCATCTAGCTCAATCAGCAGAATCGCCGCTGCATCGCGCGGATAGCAGTTGGTGTTCACCACATTTTCCACCGCGTTGATGCTGAAGTTATCCATGATTTCCATCCCGCCTGGAATAATTCCAGCGCTGATGATGTCAGAAACGGTCTGCCCTGCCGCTTCCACGTTCGTAAAGTCTGCCAGCAGCACATGGATCGCTTCCGGCGACTTGAGAATCCGCAGCGTAATTTCCGTCGCGATCCCCAGCGTTCCCTCAGAGCCAACAAAGAGTCCCGTCAAATCGTATCCCGGCATTTCAGCCACTTTGCCACCGACCTCGACGATCGCCCCATCCGGCAAAACCAGCTTCAGCCCCAACACATGATTCGTCGTCACGCCATATTTGAGGCAATGCACCCCGCCCGAATTCTCTGCCACGTTGCCGCCGATCGAGCAAACGATTTGGCTAGAGGGATCGGGCGCGTAGTAAAACCCAGCCCCGCTGACCGCCTGCGTCACCCAGTTGTTAATCACACCGGGCTGCACGACCACCCGCTGATTCTCGTAGTCGATCTCCAAAATTTGCTTCATCAATGCCGTCACAATCAGCACCGAGTGTTCGATCGGCAACGCTCCACCCGACAGCCCCGTGCCTGCACCCCGCGCAATAAAGGCAATATTGTGGCGATCGCAGATTTTCACCAGCGCGGCGACTTGCTCAGTTGTGCGCGGCAGCACCACTACCGCCGGACGCTGCCGATAGCTCGTCAAGCCATCGCACTCGTAAACCAACAGTTCTTCTTTGCGCTGCACCACGCCCGTTTTGCCCAAGATCGCTTCAAATTCGCGAATGATGGGGTTCCAGTCGGCAGGGGGGTGGCGATCGAGGGATTCTAGCGTGATCATACGGGGTATTGATTTGACCTGACTCCTTGACTGTACAACAGATGTATTTTGATTAAGTCGCTGGCTGGCTCAATCTAGACTTGAAGGAGGGGTTTGATCGGGCTGAATGCTTGAGTGCGATCGATAACTTGTGATTGCAGTCGCTTTACTAAGGAGGATTTGGACAAATTGACACTTCAGTTCAAATTAAGTTGACTTTCATTTCGTTTAACAGCAAAATACTAAAAAAAATATCAATATAGACCTGCACATTGCATTCTTTTTCTGCTCCTGTATCGATTTTGAGTAGATCAAGGTATGCTAAATCTGAATTTGGTATCAGTACATCACAATTACTGATTTACTCTAAGGGGCTGATTTGCTCTAATGAGCAGAAGTGCATTTAGAGAAAGTTGACTCGTTAAAACCGCCAGAAAAAGCCTGCACGTCTTCAGGCTGAGTTAGCTTTTTGTCCCTGTTCCCCGCTGGCTTGCGGGTGAATTTTTACTCTGATCAATACCAGCTACTCCTATCAACCTGATATTAACCAGGCGATCGTTCAGTCGCTCTACCACTACTTTTCTTGGGAGCTATGACTAATCCTGTTGTGCTTGTTTTGTTTCAAGTTCTGCTTGTGATTGGGCTTTCCCGCCTAGTCGGGCTAGGCTTTCGCTCGATTCGGCAGCCGCTAGTCATCGGTGAAATCGTGGCTGGCATTATGTTAGGTCCATCTCTGTTTGGATGGGTCGCTCCAGATCTAGCCGCCGCTGTTTTTCCTGCCTCAACCATTCCGTTCTTAAACGTGTTGTCGCAGGTGGGGCTGATCTTTTTTATGTTCCTGATTGGGTTAGAACTCAACCCAAAGTATCTGCGTGGACAAATTGAAACGGCAGTTTTGACCTCTCATGTCAGCATTATTGTACCGCTCTCGTTGGGTTCACTGCTGGCATTGTTTTTGTACCCGCTGGTTTCTAGTGCCAACGTCTCATTTACCGCCTTTGCGCTGTTTCTGGGCGCGGCAATGTCGATTACCGCCTTCCCGGTGCTGGCGCGCATCATCACAGAGAACAACCTGCAAGGCAGTCGGTTGGGCACCTTGGCTTTGACCTGTGCCGCCGTCGATGATGTGACAGCATGGTGTATTTTGGCATTGGCGATCGCCGTCACCCGCACCAACAGCATGGTGGCTGCCCTGCCGACATTGTTCGAGGCTGCTTTTTATATCGGCTTTATGCTGACAATAGGGCGCTGGTTCCTGAAGCGGCTAGCCAGGTTTTATGAGCGCACGGGCAACCTGTCGCAACTGACTTTGGCTGGGATTTACATGGGCGTGGTCGCGTCTGCGTTAATCACCGAACTGATTGGCATTCACCTGATTTTTGGAGCCTTCCTGCTGGGGGCTGCCATGCCCAAAAACGAAGGGCTAACGCGAGAGTTAGCGGAAAAGACCGAAGATTTTGTCCTGACCTTTCTGCTGCCCATCTTCTTTGCCTATAGCGGCTTGCGGACGCAGGTGGGCTTGCTGAATCGCCCAGAGCTGTGGTTAATCTGCGGCGGCGTATTGCTAGTGGCGATCGTCGGTAAATATGCCGGAACCTACGTTGCGGGACGGGTCTGCGGCATGAGTTCGCGGGATGCTTCGGCATTGGGCTGGCTGATGAACACGCGCGGATTGACCGAGCTGATTGTATTGAACATTGGCTTGAGCTTGGGCGTAATCTCGCCGCTGCTGTTCACGATGCTGGTAATCATGGCATTGGTCACCACCTTCATGACTTCGCCGCTGCTGGAATGGACCTATCCGAAGCGATTGATTCAGCAAGATCGGGTCGAATCCCCCACGGAAGCGAGCGCCGGAGCTGGCAATTCTACCTATCGGGTGCTGGTTCCGGTCGCCAATCCCACTACCCAAGAGGGCTTGATTCAGCTAGCGGCAGCGATCGCCGGAACGGATCTGCAAACGGCGATCGTCAATCCGCTCAGCTTGATCCAGCTTAAAGAAGACTATGCGTTTGAAAGTATGCCGTTAGAGGCAGAGCGCCAGATTGAAGAACATCAAACTCAGCTCCAAGCGCTAGTGCAGCGACTCGATCCAGAGATTCGTCCTTTAGTACATCCAATTGTCCGCATTGCCAATGATGTGGCGAGAGCCACCGCAGAGACTGCCGAGCTAGAACAGGCAGATCTGGTGCTGGTGGGCTGGCATCGTCCAGCCTTTAGCAGCAACCGCTTAGGGGGGCGAGTCGGGCAAATTCTCAGCACCACCAAGACAGACGTGGCTGTGTTTGTCGATCGCCCTCGCGAAATGGGGTTGCGATCGCTATTGGTTCCCTATGTGGCAGGTATTCACAACGATCTAGGTCTAGAGCTTGCGATCCGGGTTTTGGTGAACCGCCCCACTAGCCAACTGACTGTGCTGCGGGTCGCGTCTCCCGATCAGGAAGCAGGCGACTTTAGCTATGAGTTCCGCACGATTATGCAGCAGCTACCGGGCTGGGTGCGCGATCGGATTGAATTATCGGTTGTGCAAGCTCCTGATTCCGTGCAGGCGGTAGTGGAAGCTTCGCAGAGCGTTGATTTGACGATCGCCGGAGCCAGCCGCGAATGGGGCATTGAGCGGCAAACGCTAGGACAGTATACCGACGAGCTAGCGGTGCAGTGCCAGTCGCCGCTGCTGATTCTGCGGCGCTACAGCCATGTCACCACCCACCTAGCTGCTGTGCTTAAGCCGAGCGCAACTTCCAGCGATCTCGAAAACCCTCAACCCTCAGCCAGACTATGACCTTCAATCGCTCCCAACTTGTCGCATTTTATGCAGGCAGCATTTTATTTGTAATTGTTCTGTTCCAAGCCGTCACAGCTTACGGTGAGCGCAATCTCAAAGCCCAACCTAACATCAGCGGTCGCTATGTCAGCACTGCCGCGCCGCCGGGATGCCCCGATCGCGATCGGCTGGTACTAGACGTGCAGCAGTCTGGAATTTACCTCAACGTTTTTTTGATGACGGAGCAGGCAAGTACCATTCAGGCGACTGAATCAAACAGCGAAAAACAGCCCACCTTCACAGGGACATGGCAGCATCCGCAGATC
>JBBSFA010000270.1:0-5394 GCA_038239185.1 Elainellales cyanobacterium
AGACATAAGACTATATTTCGGGACTAAAGGTTAAGGAATCGTCACAACTCTTACTTGCTATTGTAGAAGGTTCGCACCAGATAGCGGGTTAGTGAAAAGCTTTCTTCAGAGCTTGAAGCAGCTATGAGATCTCCAAAAGAAACAGGCATGAAACTCGTTCTTTTCTAGACAGCAAAAATCTGGGCAGAGGCAATAATAAAGAACGAGGCGATCGCCTCAATTTTGCTGATTGATTTCCTGCTGAAGCCACTCGTTGACGGGCTGACCATCCTTGCGCTGGAGATCGATCGCGATCGACACCACTGCCCCTGATCCAGGTGCGGCAGGGATTTGTCGAAAAGAAATGTTGTACTCGCTGGGGTCTTGCTGGTGTGCCCGCAGCCACTCTTCGACTTTGGCGATCGCGAAGAACGATTGTCCCTGTTCAAAGAGTCGAGAAATCTGGAGTTGCAGGCTGTAGGGATCGAGTCGAGCCATAGGGTGACCTGTACCAATTCAGCATCAATTTTCTTATCCTAGTCGCTTTCTTCGCTTAAGGTAGCACCGCATACCTTTTCCGACCCCCCTCACCCTAAATCCCTCTCCCAGAGCGGGAGAGGGACTTTGATGTAATCTTGCCCCCCTTCTCCGCTCTGGGAGAAGGGGCTGGAGGATGAGGGTATCGCTACTGCATTTCGCGGATTGCCTGCCGAATCCGATCGGCTAGGCTACCGTCTGACTGTTGGGCGATCGTGATCTCGTTGAAGCGAGTGATCGAGAGGTTATGACTTTCGGCGATCGAGACTGCCTGATTGCAGAAGCTAATCGCAATATCTCGGATGCTCGGATCGAGGTTGTTGAGGCTGCTGGCGCGGTGGCATAAAATCGGCGGCACCTCAGCCCCCGTGATCCGCTTAATTTGGTCGTAGGCGGAGATCCGATAGGGTTCCATCTCTAGCACGGTCTTAGCATAGTTTTGGATCTCATCATCCGAAATAGCAGTTTGGGCAGAGGCGGCATTATCAAACGACAGTGCAACGCCAGGAGTTTGGTAAGACATCCCTGCGGAAAGGTGTCCAACAGAGAATTGCACACTAGGAACCCAGCCTAACAATAGTCCAGCCGTAGAAAGTGTGCCGATCCAAAGCGATCGCGATAGCCACTGCGAAGAAGAACGAGCAAACGAGGAACGAGCGACGATAGTCATAAACGGAAACGCGGAGAACAAAAATAAATCTCTTACATATACTTGAGTCATTCTAGAGCCAAGAAGTTCCAGGGTTTGTTTGCAGTTAGTTTAGGCGCTTTTGATCTCACCCACTTGCGATCGCTGATATCAAGCAGAGCCGTTGAATACAGAGCCGTTGAATAACAGACACAGCTCGATCGCCTTCGTTTGCAGCAATGCCAGCGGTTCAGCTCCCTGTTTTAGCCCGAATTCTAGTTCCAGCAGAATCGACAGCGATCGCTCCAGGCTAGCCAATGCCAAAGGACGAACTTCCTGCTGAAGAAAATAAATGCGCTTTGGATTGCTGACCTCAGCGGCGCGGGCAATTTCTTTTTCATCGCGTTCACCTGCTTCTAGCATCAGCTTTACCCAGAGCCAGAGGCGAAATTGCCCGACCAGCGTTGCCACAATTCGCAACGGGGCTTCATTTTGTTGAATTAAGTCGTTGATCAGGGTGAGCGATCGACTGGTGTCGCCCTGACGAATTGCAGTGGCAAGCTGGAGGCTGTTTTGCGTCGAAGTGGTGACCAATGCCAGAACTGCCGCCTCGCCCAATGGCTTTTGGGTATCGCCGCCAAACAGACTCAGCTTTTCTAGCTCCATGTAAAGCTGGCGCGACTGGTTGCCGACCGATTCCGCTAAGAGCTGAACTGCACCGTTGGTTAGCTTCACGCCCACTTCTTGAGCAGCTTTGCGGACTTGCTGAATCAGCAGATCGGTTTTCCAGGGCGGCACGTTGGCAAACTCGCGCACCTCTGCCTTCTGTTGCAGCAGCTTCGTCGATTTCAGCCGTCCGTCCGGCTTGCTAGAAGTGGTTAGCAGCAGCACGCTGGTTTCGGGCAAAATGGGCAGCGTTTGGGTCAGTTCGCTGAGAATCTCATCTGGGCAGCGCTGACAAAGTGTGGTTTCAGCGAGCCAAATAAATCGCTGCCCTGAGCCAAAGGGCGGGGTCATCGCTAGATTTAAGGCTTGAACCACGGCATCAGGCTGATCGGGCAGCAGCTTATCTGAGTTGAAGCTTGCCCAGGCTGGATCAAGGCTGCGATCGCGCAGGGTCAATACCGCTCGACCTAAAGCAAAGTCATCATCGCCCCAAAATAGGTAAACTGGCATAGCAGAAGAATCAAGGGACTTGTGGTAAGTCTAATTAGACTAAGACAGAAAGTATATGAACAGAGTGTCCAATCCTCTAACCGCTAAATTTAATTGAGATTTTGCAAATTGGGTTCCGAAATCCAGCAAATCTCTCTACAGTTTAGACAGTAGATTAGACAGCCCCGTTCTGGGTGAGTCTGTGAGGGAAGACCTTTTAGAGGCTGCCTAAACAGCAGGTCAAATAAATAACGCTAATCATAAGGGTGAACAAGCTTGGACGACACTTATCAGGTTTATGTCAATCGTGTAGTGCGATCGACGCTGCCAGAAACTTATCAGTCTCAGGCGCAGTACATTCAGGTATCGCCCAAGTTTGGGCGGCAGGCAGACGGCTCGATCGCTCCGACTCCCTTCGCGGGCTATACCGTGATTACGCCACCGTGGGCAGAAGATAGCAAAAACGGAGAAGTCTACGAGCATCTCCAGGAATATCAACAGCAAATCCTCGATCAACTAGAGCCGAATCTGCTGATTCCGTTGCCTGCCAAGAGCTTTCACTTTACGCTGGCAGATTTGATCTGGGAAGATGCGTTTCATCATGCCCGCGACGAAGATCCTGAGTTTGAGCAAAAGCTGCACGATCGCGTTGCCGAAAGCTTTGACAAGAGCCAGCCGCTCGTCCAGTACGGGCAAGCGATTCGCTGGCAGATTATCGGCTTGTTTCTGCGGACTCGCGCCTTGGGCGTTTGCCTGGTTCCCAGAGACGAATCCTCCTACGATCGCGTGGTCACTCTGCGCCGCACCCTCTACCAAAATCCTGACCTGATTGCCTTGGGCGTGGAGCAGCAGTACAACTTCACGGCGCATATCACGCTGGGCTATTTTGGGGAAGCCGCCAATGCTGCCGATCGCGAGCGCTTCAGCAAAACGTTGATTGAGCTAAACAATCACTGGCTAGAGTCTGAGCAAACCCATGATGTGCAGGTGCATCGCGCTGAACTTCGCAAGTTTGACAATATGACTCACTACCAGCGAGAGCCAAACTGGGCAGTTTTAGAGTTCTAGCGAATAAAAAACTAGCGGGTAGAGAAACCTTGAGGTGGAAAAATGGTTGCCCAACTCCAGCCTGACTCAGCGGCAGAAATTCTTTACCCCGACTGCGATGGCAATCCGATGTCAGATAATACAGAGCAGTTTCGCTGGATTGTTTCGACGCAGCAAAACATCGCTTGGCTGTTGGCAGACGATCCGAATACCTTCATCGCGGGCGATCTGCTGTGGTATCCGGTGGAGGGCTATCCCAAAATTCGGACTGCGCCAGATGTGCTGGTGGCTTTTGGCAGACCTAAAGGCAAACGCGGCTCCTATCAGCAGTGGAAGGAAAATAACATTCCGCCCCAGGTCGTTTTCGAGATTCTTTCGCCAGGAAACACCAAGGCAGAAATGAATCGGAAGCTGCTGTTTTACGATCGCTACGGAGTCGAAGAATACTACCTCTACGACCCAGACACGAATCAGCTCACTGGCTGGCTGCGGGTTGATGGCTTTTTGGATTTGCTCGATCCGATCGCCAATTGGATCAGCCCTCGCTTAGGGATTCGCTTTGATCTCTCCGGTGCAGAGCTACAAATCTATCGCCCTGACGGTCAACCTTTCTTGAGCTACGAGGAGCTGGCGCAGCAGGCAGAGCAAGATCGCCAGCAAGCAGTACAGGAACGCCAGCGAGCCGAACAAGCCGAACAAGCAAGACTGGCGGCTGTGCCTCGGCTGGTCAGTCTGGGACTCAATGCGGTTCAAATTGCCGAAGCGTTAGCCTTGCCGATCGCCCAAGTGCAGGCAGCAATCCCAACCGCTGATCTTAAGCCTGAGCCATCTGCTTGACGAGCCGTTGCCACTCCGCCGATCGCGCTAGCTGGTCTGCATCAAATTCATCGCCCCAGTTCTTCGAGAACTCTGTAAAGCTGTCTGCCCAATGGACGATCGCCTCTAGGGGGGTGTAAGTGGAGTAGGTGAGCGATCGCTGGAGCGACTCAGCCATCTCGACTGGATGCCCCGTTTGGTGGAGATACCAGGCGATCCAAACTAGCGTGTTGTAACGAATTGAAGCCTCTAGCCAGCGAATCGATTCCGGCAGATCGGGCTGGGTAAAAAAGTCGTCGATCACCGCAGCCAGCGATCGGGCTTGCGGCAAACCTTTGTGCATGGCGCTGTTTTCGTGCTGGCGATAGCCCACGGTCACTTGCCGCAGCCAGTCTGCCGCACAGCCTAGCCGCGCCAGCCGCAGCACCAGTTCTGTATCTTCGGCAGGCGGGAAACGCGGATCAAACCCACCCGATCGCACTAGCCAATCGCGGCGGATCAGCATGGCGCTGGGCAAGACGGGCTTCCAGCGCAGCCAGCTTTCTAGAGTCAGCCTGGGGATCTGCTGCCACGGTTTCACTGCCATCAAATGGTTGCCCTGAGAATCGACTCGATTCCAACCGCTGTGAATGATGCCCAAATCCGGCTGTGCAGCGGCGATCGCCATCTGTGCCGCTAGCTTGTCTGGCAGAAAAAAATCGTCGGCATCTAGAAAGGCAATCCATTCGCCTTGCGCTAGCTCAATCCCGCGATTCCGAGCGATCGCCACCCCTTGATTCGGCTGGTGGATTGTCCGGATTCGATCGTCCTGCTGCTGGTATCGCTGCAAAACCGCTGCCGTATTATCCGTGGAGCCGTCGTCAATGACGATAATTTCAAACGCCTGATAGCTTTGCTGCAAGACACTGTCGATCGCCTCTGGCAGGTAGCGATCGCAGTTGTAGGCGGGCATGACGATGCTCACCTGTGGGCTGATTGGCGGGCTAGTTTGCGGGCTAGCTTGCGACGATCGCGGCACTGACAAACTTTCCTCCGGGTAATCCGATCCAGCCTTCTGAAGCTTTAGGAGCAGCCTCAATCAGATAGTCCAAAAATGTACTTGCCACCACCGAGAGCTGCTTCCCTGCCAGATAAACCACATACCATTCCCGCTGAATCGGGAAGCCTTCTACGTCTAAGATCGCTAGCTCACTGGTAGAGCCATCCAGCAATAGCGTATGGGCAGACAGCAC
>JBBSFA010000271.1:0-5393 GCA_038239185.1 Elainellales cyanobacterium
ACGAGGAGCTGATTTCTCACCAAAAGCTGGTGGATGCTGAGCCGCGTGAGGTGTTTATCATCGGCTGTCTCCTTGTGCCAATCATCGGCATTGGGCTGTATCCAAAGCTGCTGACGCAGATTTATGACTCGAAGACTTTAGCGATCACTGCACAGTTGCAGGCGATCCTGAAGCCGATCGCTCAGCAAAAAGATCAGCCTGAGCCTAATTCGCTGGCGACGCGACCGCTGGTGGCTCCGGCGATCGAGTAAGGCGAATTGGATTAGAACAAAAAAGCTCACTCGATCGAGTGAGCTTTTTTTGTTGTGAGCCTATCCTAAAGCTAAGCAGCTTTGCGAGCGATCCAGTACTTGCTCATAAAGTGCTTTTCGGTTTGGACGGAGACGAATCCCGCTTTTTCCAGGCGATCGACCAGATCATCCGTCGTGTAGTGACGGTAGTATGGCTCGTGGAACATGGCGGGGAAATTCCGCATGGCAGGAGCCATTTCTGGCGAATCGAGCATCTGAATTGAATCGCAGATGACAAACACGCCGCCCGGTTGCAACACGCGGTACGCCTGCTCGATCACCTGTTGTCGCGCTTCTGGGGGCAACTCATGAAACAGAAAGACTGAAGTGATGCCGTGGAAATAGTTGTCCAGGTAGGGCAGGTCTTCGCCGTTTGCCTGGATCAACTGCGGCAATTCACCCGGCAGCTTTGAAAGCAGTTGATTGGCTTTGCGGAGATAGGCAGGCGACAGGTCAACACCATACAGCGAGGCTTCCGGCAGCATTGAGCGAATCTGGCGCAAAGTCCGCCCCGTGCCGCAGGCGACATCCAGAACTCGAATTTGGTGAGGCAAGACTCCAAACCCTTCCAGTCCGTGCTTGAGCGGGGCGAGAACCCGGCGGCGCATCGGATCGGCTGTACCACTAAATAGGATTTCTACCTGCAAGTCATACAAATTTGCCGAGTCGTCGCTGAAGTAGCCGTCTGTCTGGTAATGGAAATTTTGGACGTAGTAGCTGGGATAGCCTTCAACGCGCACATCCGACGAAAAGTCTTGATGGCGCTTTTGGCTAACGCGATCCCAGATTTTGGGCATATCTAGCCAGACTTGGGGATAGTACCGGAAAAAGTCTTCCCAGGGATTGTCAAACAGCACGCTTTCAGGATAGATCCCTTGCTCTGCATCTTTCCAGTCTTGTTCTGTCAACGCACTCATCCGCTGTTGCAGCAGGAGCAGCATATCTGCCGAAAGCGGTTCTGTGGACTGCCGAGCTTCGGGGGCAAGCAGATTGAGCAATTGCGTACTCAGGGTTTTGTGAGCCAATCCGAAATAGCTTTTACCCTGTTGAAACGATTGATATGCCAGCTTTGTTAGAGTTTCAGCCATGAGCGCGAATGGTGTCAGGTACTTTACGGGACTGCATTTTCAACTATTAATAATTGTAACGAAAAAGCTGAGGGAAAGCAGGCAATACCGATCAAACCTAGCTTGTATACCTAAAGATATATCTTTAGAGAGAGCAGCCAGATTACACTCTAGCAGAACTAAAACAACCTCGATCGCCCCAGACCCACAGCCTTTTCCCCAAGAGATTTTCAAGCGATCGTGCTGGGTCAATTAGGTCAGGAAACCCGGACTGAAATTGCCATTAACATTTATAAAATCGACTGCTGATAGAATAAACAGTATCTTAAAATACAGAAAAATAGACCCAGGCGTTCATCTCACTCGTTGCCTAAGCTTGCTGCTCAAGCAGTCCGTGCTGAAAGTTGCAGAAAAGGGGCAGCGCAGGAAAGGCTGAGACGGAAGTAGGGAAACTCCCGAAGGAACGCGACCACTTTCCTTGCAAGTGACGCTTTCACAATTAATGAGTTTAGGAGCCTATCCAAATGGAAATCAAACATCGCGGAGTGGAACATAGCCTTGACCCAGGGTCAATCGATTGCTCTGAAGGCGATCGGCAGGGGATTTATCGAGGGCTAGATTACGATGTTCCCCACCCCTACAATGTGCCCCGGTTTGGTCAGCCGCCTGTACCGCAGCCGATCGTGAGTTCGATTTATCGCGGCGTTTCTTATCGGGCTACGTCCACAGGGACAGAGGTGGTGCTGACGCAGGATCAGCTCAAAGACAGCAAGCCGATCCCGGTTCCAGTCCAGATCCAGGCTCCAGTGGCGAGTCGTCCGTCTCAGATAGAAGATGCGACTGAGCTACATCGCCGGAATATTTTGCAATCCTTGCAGCGTCGGATGCAGGTGGCTCAGGCGAAGGACGATCGGCAGTTGGTGCAGCAGTTGGAGCAAGAGTTGCAGGTCTTTAGCTAAGCTGACCACGTTTCTTGATGCGAATTGAAAAGTGCTCAGTGTTTCGGGATAGAGGCGACCGCTTCTATCCCGTTTTTTATGCGGCATCTAAAGAAAATCTCGAAATCGGTGATTTGCCGATCGTGATCCCGAATAATATCGGGATTTTTCTATTGTTGTATCCGATCGTTGTCATGATCGAATGCGAGGTTGAGGCGCGATCGCTTCAATTACTTCATCTGTTGTCGCTCCGCTTTTGCCCCCAAGTATCGCCCCAAGCATTGTCGGTTCTGAATTTGTTCTTCACTGAAGATTGCATGACTTCCTCACACCCAACTTCTTTTTCTCCCAAGGCATCCACTACCGCTACCTTACAGGCAGCCGATCCCAGCACCCATTCAACTACATTGTTGCAGCCCAACGTTTTGCCGGAGGCTGAGCTAGCTCATCCAAATAGTCCGCTGCGAACTGCTACAGGGGTTTACGTCACGATTCACGGTCACTTTTATCAGCCGCCGCGCGAGAATCCTTATCTGAATGCGATCGAGCGTCAGCCTAGCGCGGCTCCGTTCCATGATTGGAATGAGCGGATTCACTATGAGTGCTATCGTCCCAATGCCTTTGCGCGGGTAGTAAGCGACCAAGAACAGCTTTTGGGGATCGTCAATAATTTTGAGTATCTCAGCTTCAATATTGGGGCGACATTGATTCGCTGGCTGGAGCGGCATGATGTGGAGGTCTACCAGCGGATTTTAGAGGCCGATCGCCGCAGTGCTGCCCGACTAAACGGACATGGCAATGCGATCGCCCAGGTTTATAACCACATCATTCTGCCGCTGGCAAATTCGCGAGACAAAATTACCCAGATTCGCTGGGGCAAAGTCGATTTCCAGTCGCGGTTTGGGCGTGATCCCGAAGGCATGTGGCTGGCAGAAGCGGCGGTTGATTATCCGACTCTGGAAGGGCTGGTGGCAGAAGAGATCAAATTTATCGTGTTGGCTCCCTCGCAGGCGCAGCGTTGCCGACCGCTGCCGACGGCTGAAACGCCTGATCCCGACTGGCGCGAAGTCGGCGGTGGGCAGATTGATCCCGTGCAGCCTTACCGTTGCTATCTGCAAGGCGCGGAAGCAGACGATTCCGCTCGACCCTACATCGATATCTTTTTCTATGATGGTCCCATTTCTCGCGATATGGGCTTTAACGACATTCTCAGCAGTTCGGGGCATTTGGCGGGTCGGGTGAGTCAGGCGGTGCGGGGCGATCGCCAATCGCAGCTCGTTTCGGCGGCGACCGATGGCGAGACGTTCGGGCATCACAAGGGCGGTACTGAAAAGGCGTTGGCATATGCCTTTACGGAGGAGTTTCCGCGTCGGGGCTGGACGGTGACGAACTACGCGCATTACCTCAGCCTGAATTCTCCCACCTGGGAAGTGGAGCTGAAGCCTGTGACGGCTTGGAGCTGTTCGCATGGGGTCGATCGCTGGCAGGAAGACTGCGGCTGTGGCGGCGGCGGCAATTGGCATCAAAAGTGGCGGCGACCGCTGCGCGACAGTTTGGATTGGCTGCGGGATCAGCTCAGCAAGGTGTTTGAGGAGAGCGGCAAAAAGCTGTTTCGCGATCCTTGGGCAGCGCGGAATGATTATATTCAGGTGATGCTCGATCGCAGCCTGCCTCAGATCAATCGCTTTCTGGCGCGGCATCAGGAGCATAAGCTGAGCGCGATCGAGCGGATTGATGCATTGCGGCTGTTGGAAATGCAGCGGCATACGTTGCTGATGTATACGAGCTGCGGCTGGTTTTTTGACGAGATTTCTCGATCAGAAGGAACGCAGATTTTGCAGTATGCGGCACGGGCGATCGAACTGGCGGGCGATGTGGCAGGGGTGCAGCTTGAAAAGGGTTTTGTCAAGCGGTTGGCAAATGCGCCCAGCAATGTCACCGAGTTCTTTCAGACGGGGGCAGATATCTATCGGCAGCTAGTGATCCCGTCGCAGGTCAGCCTAGAGCAGGTGGCAGCGCACTATGCAATCTCGTCGCTGTTTACGCCTTATCCGAGAGAGCAGCGGCTCTACTGCTATGCGGTGCATCAAATTGACTATCAGCTTCAGCGGCTGGGATCGCTGACTCTGGCGATCGGTCAGCTTCAGCTCACCTCGGAGCTGACCCGCGAAACCAGCCAGTTGGTGTTTGCGGTGTTGCATTTGGGCGGCTGGGATTTCCACTGCTGCATTCAGCCTTTCTCTGGACGGCGCGCCTACAGTCAGGCGAAAGATCTCTTGTTTGCGGCGATTCGGGAAGCTAGCGCGGCGCAAACGATTCTGGCGATGAACCGGATTTTTGGGGAGACGGGCGATCGACAACGCCAAAGCGCTTTTAGCCTCAAGGATTTGTTTGCGGAGGAGCGTCACCGGATTATGCGGCTGCTGAGTCAGGAAACTTTGACCCGACTCGATCAGCTCTATACGCAGGTTTACCGAGATAACTACGGCGTGCTGATAGCCTTTCATCGGGATGAACTGGAAGTGCCGCAGGAGCTACAGGTGGCAGCGGAAATCGCGATCAGCCATCGCGCCTTAACGGCATTGCAGCTCTTGGAGCGAGAAACCAGCGATTTTCCGTTTAGCCATCCGCAGCTTTGCCACAGCCAAATGCTGGAGCTAGAGGCGATCGCCCGTGAAGCCGATCATCTGCGCTGCCAGCTTAAGCTGCCCCAGATTCAGCGCATCCTGGAGCGGCTGGTTTGGCGATCGCTCTGGACAGTGCTGCAAGGCTTGACCTCCGATGCAGTCGGTGCGGAAACTAGCCCCGCTGACACGATCGAGGCAGATGTCTGCTGGATTGTGCGGCTGATTGATCTGGGCGATCGCTTACATTTAGCGCTGTCGCTCGATCGGGCACGGGAGCTTTACTTGAATCACTTTTATACTCAATTGCCGCAGGATGGTGAGTCTGGTTTGGGTCAGGCTGATCAGCGGCAGCAGTTTTTGGATCTGGGGCAAAGGTTGGCGATCGACATGAGGAGTTGGCGCGATCGTTAGGGGCATGGCATACCCTGCGGGAAGCAAGCTACGGCAATCAATCTCTGTCTTCACCGACAA
>JBBSFA010000272.1:0-5392 GCA_038239185.1 Elainellales cyanobacterium
TCTATGGCGATCGCTTTCACGATGTACCCGCTTCGATCGCTGAAATTGCCGATCGGATTAACGACGACCAAATCGATATCTTGGTGGAGCTAGATAGCCTCACTAGCTTGGGGGGTTGCGGCGTGGTGGCGCTCAAGCCTGCCCCGATTCAAGTTCACTGGCTGGGCTACGATGCCTCCGGTATTCCCGCCGTTGATTATTTCATTGCCGATCCCTACGTCCTGCCTGCCGATGCCCAGGACTATTACAGCGAAAAAATCTGGCGCTTGCCTCACACTTACATCGCCGTCGATGGGTTTGAAGTCCATACGCCCTCCTTTCGTCGCGACCAGTTAGACATACCCAGTGATGCCGTGGTTTTTCTTAACTCTCAAACGGGTCTGAAGCGCCAGATTGACTGTGCCCGCCTCCAGCTCCAAATAATCAAGGCAGTCCCCAATAGCTACTTTTTGATCAAAAGTTTCCGATCGAGTCCTGAATTCACCGAAGAGTTTTTCCGAGATTTAGCAGAATCGGAAGGGATAAGTGGCGATCGCCTGCGCTTCCTGCCAGATGTCCCCTCCGAATTCGTCCATCGCGCCAACCTTGCCTTAGCCGATGTAGTGCTGGACACCTATCCCTACAACGGGGCCACCACAACGCTAGAAGCCCTCTGGATGGGATTGCCGATCGTCACCCGCGTCGGCGAACAGTTTGCCGCCCGCAACAGCTACACAATGATGATGAATGTGGGAGTCACAGAAGGCTTAGCCTGGAACGATGCGGAGTATCTGGACTGGGGGATTCGATTGGGAACCGATCGAAGCTTGCGTCAAGCTATCCAGGCAAAATTGCAGCGATCGCGCCACAGTTCGCCGCTGTGGAATGGTCAGGCGTTTGCGCGATCGATGGAGCAAGCCTATGAGCAAATGTGGCAGGCTTTCCAGTCTTAAGGCGATCGGCTACGATCAAGATCGCCCTTTACTCGATCGCCTCATGGTTACGCTGTCTCCTACTGTTACGCTGTCCCCCACGCTCCAAGCGAAACTCTCAACCCCTCTGAAAATCGGAGAGTTTGAGGTGAAAAGCCGCGTGTTGCAGTCGCCGCTCTCTGGAGTCACAGATCTGGTGTTCCGGCGGCTGGTGCGGCGGTATGCGCCAGATTCGATGATGTACACCGAAATGGTCAACGCTACGGGGCTGCACTACGTCAAACAGCTCCCCAAGATCATGGAGATCGACCCCAATGAGCGCCCCATCAGCATCCAGCTCTTTGACTGCCGCCCCGACTTTTTGGCAGAAGCGGCGCAGTTGGCGGTGGCAGAAGGAGCCGATACTGTGGATATCAACATGGGCTGTCCGGTCAACAAAATCACCAAAAACGGCGGCGGCTCCTCGCTGCTGCGGCAACCCGAAATCGCCGAGGCGATCGTGCGATCGGTGGTGGCAGCCGTCAAAGTGCCCGTGACCGTCAAAACCCGGATTGGCTGGTCAGATCAAGAAATCAACGCCGTCGAGTTTGCCCGCCGCATGGAAGATGCCGGGGCGCAAATGCTCACCCTGCACGGACGCACCCGCGCTCAGGGCTACAACGGCGCTGCCCGCTGGGAGTGGATCGCCAAAGCCAAAGCCGCCCTATCGATTCCCGTGATTGCCAACGGCGACATTTTCTCGGTAGATGCTGCTGTGCGCTGCTTGGAGATGACCGGAGCCGATGGAGTGATGTGTTCTCGCGGCACGTTGGGCTATCCCTTTCTGGTGGGCGAAGTTGATCATTTCCTGAAAACGGGCGAACTGCGTGATGTGCCTACCCCGATCGAACGCCTCCAGTGCGCCAAAGAGCATTTGCTGATGCTGGGAGAATACAAGGGCGATCGCGGTATTCGTCAAGCCCGGAAACACATGACCTGGTACGCCAAAGGGTTTATGAATGCGTCAGAGCTGAGAGGTCAGCTTGCGGTGATTGAAACGGCAGACCAGGGCGTGGTGCTGATCGATCGGGCGATCGAGCGATTGGCGCAAGAGGGATGGCAGCCTGAAGAGGCGCTGCCGCAGCTCGTCGAGGTTTAGGCGATCGGGCAGCTAATCTAGCACCTTAATTTTCCCTTGAGCGAAGCGGACGCGGAGATAAAGTCCTAAAGTCAATTGCTTGAATAGCCAGTAAGCGATCGTCAGGATCACAAAAGTGACAAAGGTAATAACGACAGGCTGTTTGCTGGTCAGCGTGTTGAACGTTGTGGTCAGCACATCTTGCGGATCAACTACCAGATCCCAGCTATTTAGCCGGACAAATCTGCCCAGATAAATCCCCAGCGCACAGAGCGCATGGGCAAGCAGCTCCGACCACAGCACATATTGGGCTGCACCTTGCCGCTGCAAATAATTGCCCTGATTGATCAACGAAACTACATACGCCTCAAAGCCGCCCAGAATCGCCAGAATGTGAATCGGGATGAAAACGAGCGCAATCACCCAAACCGCATATCCGGCACGGCTCCCCCGAATCAGATGGATGATATCTGTCAACATGTAGGGAGCGTTGGGCAAAAAGGAGATGAAAACGACGAATGCTAGCCACCAGACCAGCGATCGGGCTTTGAGCTGCTTGCGCCGAAATAGCCAAAAGCTGAGCACTAGGGGAATGAATGCCAGAAACAGATTCCAAAGTATCCAGCCGCTATAAATGCCGGAAAATGCGCCTATTGCTTCAAATACTTTGTCTTTCATGACCACTCATTCTGGTAGAACGTCTTTCAGATCAGGCTTTGTGCAATAAATCTTTAAGAAGTCTGGTTTATGTTCTCCAGCCCTAAAGCCTCAAGCCCTCAAACAATTTGTTTGCTCCTTAGCTTAACCTCTGCTTTATAAAGCTATGGTAAATTAAACCGCGTCGAATTTACGCCTATTTTAAACCGCGCTGCAACTTTGGCAATGCTAATTTAAGGACAGCTTATCTAGGTATCTCATCCCATCTATCTACCCCCAAGACTTCGGATGGCAGGAGTCTGTTGGAGCAACTGGAGCATTTTTTATGACTAAATCGCCTCAATCTACTAACTTACCTGCTGATCCGATCGCGCCTGCTGATCCGATCGCATTTCATCAAGAATTTCGGCTGGGCTTGGTGGTCTATGGTGGGATTGCTTTAGCCATCTACATGAATGGCGTATGCCGGGAGTTTTACAACGCTGTGCGAGGGCGCGGACTCTATAAATTGCTCAAAGTTGTCACTGACTCGGATATCATTGTTGATGTAATTTCAGGAACATCAGCGGGCGGAATCAACGGCGTTTTGTTGAGCTATGCCTTAACCAATAGCGACGAGAACCAAGTAGTCGATTTCAAGCATTTCGCAGATCTCTGGCGCAACAGCGGCGACATAAGCAAGCTGCTGCGGACTGCCGATGAACAAAAAGCGGTAAATAAACACGCGGTTGAGTCGCTCCTCAACGGTGAGGATTATTATCAAAGCCAACTTGCCGAAGCTTTTAAGCGAACCACAGAATCAGCCCCCGCCGGAGAGTGTTTTTCTAAAAGTACAGAGCTAGATCTCTTTGTCACGGGAACTGACTTATTAGGAAAGGTGTATAAAGCGTTTGACAATACGGGTCAACTGCTTGAAGTGAAAGATCACCGGACTGTTTTTTTACTGAAATATCGCGAAGGTCGCAAACATCCCTTTAAATTGGCAGACCCAGTGATTTCGCAAGCGCTGGCAAAACTCTGTCGGATTACCTCTTGTTTTCCGATCGCGTTTCCCGTGGTTACCGTTAAACTAGTCGATCGGATTCAACCCAGAGATCCAGAGCAAGCCGTTAAACGCGAAGAGCGCCAGAAGCAAAGAGAAAAAGATCAGAGCTATAAAGATTATGAGCTGGACGAATGGTTAGTAGAATGGGGATCGCTGATCGATCGCGAACTGCCGCCGATCGAAAAAACGCTGCAAGGTCGGCAGCTCCACTTTACCGACGGCGGAGTTTTAGACAACCGACCTTTTAGCTACACGATTCAAGAAATCTATAATCGGATTACTTATCGCCCCGTTGAGCGCAGGCTATTCTATATCGATCCCAGCCCGGATCAGTTTTTGAATAGCCCCAAATTTAACGCAATGAAGCGCCCCACGATTTGGCAAACGGCGATCGATTCGCTGGTCGGGATGCCTCACTACGAAAGCATTGCCAGTGATCTTCAGGAAATCAAAGACCGCAATAAACGAGTGCTGCGCTACAGATTTTTGAGAGCCACGGCGGAATCCAGCGCTGAACGACTGGTGAACCAGCTCGCACTGCGCCCAGAGGAAAGCGTGTTAGATGGCTTAAAGCGGCAATCGATCGCTTATGCCCAAACAACTGTACAAACTGCCGGTTCCGAAGCCCCGGCAACGCCAGAGCAAAAATATCTGCGCTGTCGATTGGTGGGGCTGCGCGATCGCGTGTTGCCGCTGGTCTTGAGCCTCGATCGCTTTTCCAATCCAGACAACCAGAACCGCCAAGCCATGCTGGAAGAAGCCTCTAAACTCTTGGCGCAATACATTACCGATCAGGTCGAACGAAAAGCCCGCGAAGATTTTTTGCATTCGATCGGCAAAGAAATTCGCAACTTAGATATTGAGTATGCGCTCCGCAAGCACTTCTTTCTGCTCGAAAAAATCTGTCAGATCACCGGGCAAAGTGATAGCGTCGAGGCACATCGGCGACAAACCCAGCTAGCTCGACAGATTGGCGCACAAATTGAGCTGCTCCAGGTGATCCAGGCGGGCTTGGAATATATGCTGAAGTCTAAGCCAGTCACCGAACACTTTGGGCAACTGATTCAAAGTGCCAAGCTTCAAACCGCCCAGCGTGAAACGGCTCAAACCATGGCGGCACTGACGGGAACTGTTCCACTGGAAGAGCGGCGATCGGCTCGCACAACCATTTATGCCTTTTTGCTCTGTCTACACCGATTTCTCTTAGATAACAAAGAGCCGCTAGGGGTGCAGCCGCGCACTGATTCGTTCCAGGAGTGGTTTCAGCCGCCCTTCTCGATCGAACAGAATAAAGCGATCCTGGAAGCGCTGAAAGATAGAGCCGACAGACTGGCTCAAGATCCAGACTGGCTCAAGGTGACTGAGCTAGATCCGCCCGTGCAGCACCCATCAATTCTGCAATATGAGTGCAAGACGGATGAGCAGCGTGACGAGGAAAATGATAGCGATCGCTACCGCAGTATTCTTCGCGTCGTTGAAGTTGCATCAGAAAATTTGATTCTCCAGTCCGATCTGAGTCCAGACAGTCAGCATAAGCTGAAAACCCTATTTCAATCGTTTCGCTTAATTGATGAAGAAGTCTATGCCTATGAGTATCTGTCGGATATTCAGGCAAAAGAGCAGATTGAAATTATTCGGATTAGCCCGATCGATGCCCAGAAA